>JACQQW010000143.1 GCA_016206745.1 Candidatus Omnitrophota bacterium
GATTTGATCAGGGAAAATTTGGGCGAGTTTTTTAAAGGGTATAAGATTAAAGAGTCCTGTATGTTCCGGGTCTTGCGCGACAGTGAATTGGCATTCGAAGAAGAATACGCGCCCAATTTGCTCAAAGCCATGGAAAAAGAATTAAAGAAGCGCCCCACGGCCCAGGTGGTGCATGTGCAGGTGGAAGAAGGGGCATCAACGGAACTGGTGGAGGCATTGTGCGCAGGCATTGAATTTTCCAAAGAAGAGGTGAATTTCACCGGCGGAGATTTGGATTTATCGTATTTGTGGGAATTGTCCGCGGCCATTGACCGGCCGGATTTGCATTTTACCAGTTTCAGCCCGGCTAAAATCCCTTACGATCATATTTTTGAAAAGATCAAAGACGGTGATTTTATCACGCATTTGCCGTTTCAATCGTTTTTTCCGGCGGTGGACTTGGTCGCCGCGGCCGCCAAAGACCCCGATGTGCTGGCCATTAAAATGACCCTGTACCGCACCAATGAAGATTCTGCCATCATCAAGGCGCTTATGGAGGCGGCCAAGCGCCGCAAGCAGGTCACTGTGGTGGTGGAAATCAAGGCCCGTTTTGAGGAGGAGAAAAACATCCAGTGGGCCAGGGAACTGGAGGCCGCGGGCTGCCACGTCATTTACGGCATTGCCGGCCTGAAGATCCATTCGAAAATGACTTTGGTTGTGCGTAAGGAAGAGGGGCGCATCCGCCGTTATGTGCATTTATCGACGGGGAATTACAATGAAAAGACCGCGCGCTTGTACACGGACATCGGGTACTTCACCGCCAATGACGATTTTGCCCGCGACATCGCGGATGTCTTCAATGTCATCACCGGCTACTCCCTGCCTTCGCCGTGGAAGCGGGTGATTTCTTCGCCGCATGATTTGCGCAAGTATTTCTTCGACCTGATCGACAAAGAAATCGCCGCCCAGCAAGAGCATAAAAACGGGTCGATCATGGCCAAGATGAATTCCCTGGAAGACCCGCAAATGATTGAAAAGCTCTATGAAGCGTCCAGGGCGGGTGTCGGCATTAAACTGCTGGTGCGCGGCATCTGCGCGCTGGTTCCGGGAGTAAAGGGTTTGAGCGAACACGTCGAGGCGCATAGCATTGTGGGGCGGTTTTTGGAACATTCCCGCATGTATATTTTCAATAATAATGCCGACCCGCGGGTCTTTTTATCATCGGCGGACTGGATGACGCGCAATTTCGACCGGCGCATCGAACTGCTGTTTGAAATCGCCAAACCGGAAATTAAAACGCATGTGCAGTTTATCATGGAAAATTATTGGAAGGATTCCTCCAAATCCCGGGTTTTGGGGGCGGATAAACTGCACACCCGGCCAAACGCGCAGGACGGGGATTTCAACGCGCAGGAATACTTCATCAACCACTATACGCGATGAGTTATTATATCGGCATAGACATCGGCGGGACCAAAATTGCCGGGGCTTTAGCGGCCCCTTCCGGACGCATCCTGACCCGCACCAAAATACCCACGCCCAAACACATCAAACCTAAAGACATTTATGTGTGTATTTTAAACAGCATCGAGGAGTTGATGCGCTTAGGCGGCATTAAACGCGCGCAACTTAAAGGGATGGGTTTGGGTGTGCCGGGCATAGTGGATACGCATAATGATCATATCCTTGCCGCCCCTAATATCAATTTAACTGGATTTCCTTTGAGCGCGCATTTAAAACGCAAATACCGGGTGCCCGTTGCCATGACCAATGACGTTAATGCCGGTTTATTAGGGGAAGCCTGGTTGGGGGCTGCCCGGGGATTAATCCATGTTGTGGGTATTTTTCCAGGCACCGGCGTGGGAGGGGCGGTCATCACCGATAAAAAATTACTTTTAGGCATGCAAGGCGCGGCCACGGAATTAGGCCATATGATCATCGACTTAAATGGACCCTTGTGCCATTGCGGCAATCGCGGTTGCCTGGAGGCCCTGGCCAGCCGCTGGGCCATGGAGCGGGACATCCGGGCATTGGTCAAAGCGGGGTGTAAATCCGCCATTGTGAAGTTAACGGGAGGTAAATTATCAACGATCAAAAGCCGCTTTCTCAAAGAGGCCCTGGCCCAGAATGACCCGGTGGTCAAATCGGTGTTGGCCAAGGTTGCCGGTCATTTGGGCAAAGCCTCGGTGTCCATTAATCACATCTTCAACCCCCAAGCCATTCTATTCGGCGGCGGCGTCATCAAGGCCTGCGGCCAGTTTATGCTGCCCATCATCCATCAAGCCGTACACCAGGACCCGTTTTTTAAGAAATTCAATTCCTGCCGCATCTTACAATCCAAATTGGGGGATGACGCCGCGCCTTTGGGGGCTGTCCATCTAGTCCATCGGTTAAAATAATTAATTCCCCGTAACTCTACCTGCGGTAAACATCCCTGCGGTGGCCGACTTTCACGACACAAACAGTCAGAACCATGTCTTCGATGGTGTATAATATCCTGTAATCCCCGCATCGTACGCGGTATTTATCTTGAGCGGACAGTTTTTCACAGCCGGGCGGACGCGGGTTATCGGCCAATGAATGGATTTTTTGAATGACCGCCTGCAGGTGATGTTTGGGAAGGGTTTCGATTTCTTTGGCAGCGGATTTTTTAATTTCAATGCTATATTTTGCCATCGGCTTTCAATTTCTTTAGAAGTTGTTCATAAGAAACCGTTGGTTCTTTGGCCCGCTTGGCAAAAGCCTCCAAATCCTGCTGGTCTTCCAGCAGTTCATGATGCAGGGCCTCGTTGACCAGCTGGGAAACGGACACATCAGACTCTAATGCTTTGATTTTTAAGGCTTTATGGATCGATGCATCCAGATAAACCGTGGCCCGTTTGATAAGTGTGGTCATACGCTCCTCCTTTATAATTTACAGTATAAATATAGCATAATAACGTTATAACGTCAAGACGTTATTAGGAGCCGTCAAATAAAAAACGGAATTTCATTGCCGAGTTTAGGGGCAGTATATATAATTCCTATATGTCCCCGTCCACTTCAAAGCAAAATGTTTTACCCGCCCCTTTGATCACCGATCACGACGTTTACCTGTTTAAAGAAGGCAATCATTTTAAATTGCATGAAAAATTCGGCAGCCATCCCATGGTTGTGGACGGGGTGGCGGGGGTGCATTTTGCGGTCTGGGCGCCCAATGCCAGGGCCGTTTCGGTCATCGGCAATTTCAACCATTGGGACCGCCAGGCGCATCCGCTCAATTGCCGCTGGGACTCCTCCGGTATATGGGAAGGGTTTGTCCCCGGCTTGGGCCAGGGAGAATTGTATAAATATTTCATCGTTTCCAATAAAGATTTTTATCAGGTCGAGAAGCAGGACCCGTTTGCTTATTTTAATGAAGAACCCCCCCGCACAGCGTCCATTGTTTGGGACCTGGAATATGCCTGGGGCGATGCGCGGTGGATGAAGGAACGCCACAGCCGCAACAGCCTGCAGGCGCCGTTTTCCATTTATGAAATGCATTTAGGCTCCTGGCGGCGGGTGGTGGAAGAGGGCAACCGGCCGTTTTCCTACCGGGAGCTGGCCAAACATTTGGTCCCTTATTTAAAAGAGATGGGTTTTACCCACGTTGAATTCCTGCCGGTCATGGAACATCCTTTTTACGGGTCCTGGGGCTACCAGACGCTGGGATATTTTTCGCCCACCTCCAGGTACGGCAACCCGCAGGATTTCATGCGCCTGGTGGATTGCCTGCATCAAAATGGCATCGGCGTGATCCTCGACTGGGTGCCTTCGCATTTTCCTTCCGATGAGCATGGCCTGGTGTATTTTGACGGCACCCATCTGTTCGAGCATGCCGACCCCAAAAAGGGTTATCATCCCGACTGGAACAGCTGCATTTTTAATTACAGCCGCAATGAGGTGAGGGAATTCTTGATTTCCGGCGCCTTGTTTTGGCTGGAGAAATATCATATCGATGGTTTGCGCGTGGATGCGGTGGCGTCCATGCTGTATCTGGATTATTCCCGCAAACCTTTTGAATGGATCCCCAACCAATATGGGGGCAGGGAAAACCTCGACGCCATTTATTTCCTGCGGCGGCTCAATGAAACAGTGTACGCCAATTTTCCTGACGTTCAAATGATCGCCGAGGAGTCCACCGCCTGGGGCGGAGTGTCGCGGCCTGTGCATACCGGGGGCCTGGGTTTCGGCATGAAATGGAACATGGGCTGGATGCACGACACGCTGGTGTATATGACCAAAGACCCCATTTACCGCAAGTATCACCATAATGACCTGACCTTCAGTTTTTATTATGCCTTTACCGAGAATTTCCTGCTTTCATTGTCGCATGACGAAGTGGTGCACGGCAAAGGGGCCCTGGCCGCGAAAATGCCCGGCGATGATTGGCAGAAATTCGCCAATTTGCGCCTGCTCCTGGGATATATGTTCGCCCATCCGGGCAAGAAATTATTGTTTATGGGCCAGGAACTGGCGCAATGGGAAGAATGGAGGCATGAAAAAAGCTTGGACTGGCACCTGCTTGCGTATGCCCCGCACCAGGGCATACATCAATGGGTCAAGGATTTGAATAAACTATATACGTCCGAGCCGGCTTTGTACCAGTGCGATTTTACGCCTGACGGGTTTGAATGGATAGACCTCAATGATTACAATCAAGGGGTCATTAGCTTTGTCCGCAAAACGTCCGACGGTAAATCCAAAATCATGGCCGTATGCAATTTTACGCCCATGACCTGGCATAATTACCATGTCGGAGTGCCGCAGGCTGGTCTATGGCGGGAAATTTTAAATAGCGATGCGGCCATTTACGGCGGCGGTTCCCAGGGAAATTTGGGCGGAAAAGAAGCCATGAAGATTGGTTTTCACGGCCGGCCGTATTCATTGGCGCTGACCATCCCGCCTTTGGGGATTTTGTTTTTGAAAAAACGAGAGGAGAGGATCGCATGAAAGAAAAAATCATTGAAACTGCAGGAAAAACGTGGCGCTTTTTGGGGCAAAATGGTGAGACCAATGTCAGCCAATTGTCCAAAGGATTGAAAGAAAAGGACGAGCTGGTTCTGCAGGCCATCGGGTGGCTGGCCCGGGAAGACAAGATCAATTACTCCATCAAAAACCGCCGCACATTTGTGTCCTTAGTCGATCAGGAAGCGCGCGCTTTTAACAATGTCATGTATAACATGGGTCAGCAGGCCCAAAGCGCAGAGACTTCCAATGGGAAGGCAAAAACAAGAAAATGAACCGTTTTATTTGCATTCACGGGCATTTTTATCAGCCGCCGCGGGAGAACCC
>JACQQW010000136.1 GCA_016206745.1 Candidatus Omnitrophota bacterium
ACCTAATTCTGTAATTCTGGGGACATGTACGTTTTTTGTAAGTGTCCCCAGAATTAGGTACATGTCCCATGTATAGCGAAGAATTAGGTATGTGTCCCCTTAATTCTAATTAAAAAATGATAGATATTCTGACCAAACAATTGGATGAACTTGCCCAGAGGCTGGCCGGCCTAAGGGGGTATCTTTGATGTTCCCGCCAAGGAACAAGGCATTGCCGACATCCAGGCCCGCATGTCCGAAACCGGGTTTTGGGACGACCAAAGCAAGGCCAGTCAACGCATGCGGGAGCTTAAGGGCTTAAAGAATATCGTTGAGCCATATTATGACTGCGTCAAACGCGCACAGGACGCCAGAGAGCTCCTGGAATTGTCGGCCGGCGAGGAAGGCCTGGTCGATCAAATCAACGCCGAAGTCCAGGCGCTGGGCCGCGCCATCGAAGCCATGCAAATGCAGGCCATGTTGGCGGGGCCGTTTGACAATAACAATGCCCTTTTAAGCATTAATGCCGGCGCCGGCGGGACCGAATCCTGCGATTGGGCGAACATGTTATTGCGCATGTACTGCCGCTGGTGCGATGTCCGGAAGTTTAAATATGAAGTCATCGATTATTTGTCCGGCGAGGAAGCGGGGATCAAAAGCGCGACTTTGCGCATCGAAGGGGACAAGGCCTACGGTTATTTGAAGTCGGAAAAGGGCGTGCACCGCCTGGTGCGGATTTCACCTTTTGACGCCAATAAACGCCGGCACACCTCTTTTGCGTCCGTGGAAGTGATCCCGGAGATTGAGGACGATACGCAAGTAAACATTGACCCGTCCGAATTGCGCGTTGATGTGTACCGCGCTTCCGGCCCCGGCGGGCAGGGGGTCAACACCACGGACTCGGCCGTGCGCGTCACGCATTTGCCCACAGGGATTGTGGCCCAGTCGCAAAAAGAACGTTCGCAATTGCAGAACAAGGCCCAGGCCATGAAGGTCTTGCGGGCCCGGCTTTATGAACTTAAAGTGCGGCAGCAGGAAGACGTGCTCAATAAAGAGGCCGGGGACAAACAGAAAATCGAATGGGGCAGCCAGATCCGCTCCTATGTGCTGCACCCGTATTTGATGGTCAAAGACCATCGCACCGGCGTGGAAACGGGCAATGCCATGAAAGTGCTGGATGGAGAGATCGACGCTTTTATCGAAGGATATTTAAATACCAGACCCGAAGACAGGGACAAAAAAATGAAAGAGAAAACGGCAGGGGAGAATGACGATGTTTGATTTTTTGATCCGCAACAGCGTGGTGGGTTCCGCCCAAAAACATATAGACGGCCTAAGTCCGAAGGTGCAGGTCCATATCCATCCGGAAGCGCCTTTGCCGTCGATCAGCCTGGTGAAGAAATTCGCCGGGCGCGCGGCGCAGATCTGCGGCCTGGAAGCGAAGATCAGCGCGCTTTCCGACGAACAATTAAAGGCCAAGACCGGGGAATTTAAGGCCGCCATTGCCAAGGCCATCGGGAAGGTCAAAGGGGAGCATGAGCAATTGACCGAAAAGTACCGCCAGGCCCAGTCTGCACAGGAACGCGAGGACTTGGCTGCGGAACTTAAGCGGGTGGAAAAAGAGCTGTTTGACGCCAAACAAAAAGTGCTGGACGAAATTCTCAATGAGGCTTTTGCGGTAGTCCGGGAAGCGGGAAAACGCGCGCGCGCCATGCGCCATTTTGACGTGCAATTGGCCGGCGGCATGGTCCTGCACAATGGCGGCATCGCGGAAATGACCACCGGTGAAGGAAAGACCCTGGTGGCGACCCTGCCGGCCTATTTAAACGCTTTAACCGGCGACGGGGTGCATGTGATCACGGTCAACGATTACCTGGCCTTTCGTGACCGCAACTGGATGGGGCCGATCTATGAATTCCTGGGGTTGACGGTCGGCTGCATACAGCATGACATGACGCCTCCTCACCGCCAGCTCGCCTATGCCTGCGACATCACCTATGGCACCAACAATGAATTCGGCTTCGATTATTTGCGCGACAACATGGTTTCTTTTAAAGAGGAAATGGTCCAGCGCGGCCATGCCTTTGCCATTGTCGATGAGGTGGACAGCATTTTGG
>JACQQW010000130.1 GCA_016206745.1 Candidatus Omnitrophota bacterium
GTCTTTATGTTAAACCAGGAACGAAAGGACTACAAAATGAAAAAAGAAAAAGCATTCGTATTATTGCTGGTTTTAGCGTTGATGGCAGGATTTTCCACGCCTGTCTGGGCGGACAAGGGTAAAAACGGTCCGTGCAAAATGTGTGCCATGGGCAAGATGAATGATAAGGGTGGACATGGAGAATCGACGAAGGACAAGTTTTTCGATAAAGCCCATTTTTATTTGAAGAACAAATCCGAACTTGCGCTGTCAGAAGAGCAGATAAAAAAGATTAAAGAGTTGAAATTGGGGCTTAAGAAAGACCTTACCATGAACGATGCGGAGATCAAGCTGGCCGCCCTGGATGTCAAGGCCAAGATTGAGGAAGATAGGATCGATACGGCAGCGGTAAACACCCTGATCGATAAAAAGTATGAACTCAAGAGGGCTGCAGCCAAGAGAACAGTGACCGCTTACGCGGAATTAAAGACCGTCCTCACGGATGAACAGAAAATGAAAGCAAAAGAGTTCCAGGGAAAGAAGCATCACTCGAAAAAAGATGATAAGCAATAACAGAATAACAGAACTTTCTAGAACAATATCATGCCCAAGGAATCGAGATGGAAAAGAAAAGCCCTTCAATTGAAGGGCTTTTTTTTGTCGCTATAGTTATATTAAACAGCGTGTTCTTTGCTAAGACGGCCTGGGCCAAGCCTTACCCTTCATTTCTATAACATTTAGTTATACCATAACGACAGTGTTTTAAACTAAACGCGGGCAGGTAATGGCTTAATTCCTGGCAAGATTTTTGCGTTTGGCTCAGGGTCCTGAAAGTTTTTGACTTTAAACGTTCCGTAAACTAAATTTAGGAGGAGAACTAAATGATAAAATGGAGTTTGTTATTTTTAGCGGGAGGGGCAGGCACCATACTGAGGTATGTGCTTTCGGGTTTTGTTTTTCAGCTTCTGGGCGCCAGATTTCCGTACGGAACATTGGTTATTAATCTGCTGGGATGTTTTTTGATTGGTTTTCTTGCACAAGTGTCTGAATCGAAGTTTTTATTGCCCCCGAACACACGTTTATTCTTAATGGCCGGGTTCATCGGGGCTTTTACAACCTTCTCGACTTTTATTTTCGAAACAGTCAGTTTAATCAAAGATGGACAGATGCTGCTGGGGTTTACCAACGTTTTTCTGAGTGTGCTGATGGGGTTCGCCGTCTTTTATTTAGGAGTTCTGGTGGGTGAACTTATTTAAGCCGCCTTCGTACCATTAAGCCATTACGAGGAAGAGGGACATATTTCTGCACAGAATAATTCTTCGATGCCGGGCATGGCGATGCCATCAGACACTGATGGGTTATATGATCTTTGCCCGGGTTAAGTTTTAGTAAAAAATAAAATGAACAATATACGCTCCCAAACGCATTATGTTAAAAGTGCTGCCGGAACTGAGAAATGCCTCTTCCCAGGACGGGCTTATTACTTGCTTGACAGGTTTTGGTATTATGATATAGTATCTCATTATGTCGGCGCGGATAGACCGGGAAAGAAAGAAATACCAGAAGTATTTAAACAGCGAAGGCCTGCGTTTCAGCCGTGGCCGGGAGGCCGTTTTTCACCAGGTGATCAATGCCCACGGTCATTTCACGGCCGAAGAGACGGCCAAGGCCTGCATGAAATCAGACCCGGCCGTGTCCAGGGCGACCGTTTACCGCGCCGTTCACGAAATGTTGGAAGCCGGCGTTATCCGCGGCACCGCCTTTGGGGACAAACACCAGCACTACGAGCATTTATACGATGAGAAAAAACACCACCATGCCCAATGCGTGCGCTGCCACCGGTTCATTGAATTCCCAGACCTGGACGAAGACAAACGTTACCATCCCATTTTAGAAAGACAAGGTTTTAAAATCATAGGCCATGAAATGCATTTTTACGGGATTTGCAAAGACTGCCAGGATGAAGATTAAATCACAGGGTAAAATTTTTTTTAATTCATAATGATACAGTGTATCATAGAAAGAGAGAAGGCGATGAAGACTGCGGCAATTGCTGGTTTGGTGGCGGTGTTTATCAATATACCGATGGAAATGGCGGGTGCCGCAGCGACCGGTGAAAAGGGCCAGTACCATCTTTTTAACCCCGCGCCCCTGGAATTGATGCGGGACATGTCCACCGACCGGCCGGATAAAACCGAAAGTCCTTACACCGTGGATGCCGGGCACTATCAAATAGAGGCCAGCGCACTCGATTATACGTACGACCATAAAAATCCGGAAAAAACGGACCAACGGGTGGATAATTTCAGCATGGCCCCCATGAATTTTAAGGCGGGTCTGCTCAATAATGTGGACCTGCAATTTGTGCTTGCCCCTTATATAAGGGAACACAGCGAGGGAAACGGGGAAAGGGAAA
>JACQQW010000131.1 GCA_016206745.1 Candidatus Omnitrophota bacterium
CCGGTTTGGCCCAGCCGAACAGGACCAGTGAATGGGTCAAATGAACATAATGCGCCAGAAAAAGAGCGCCGGGGACAATGAGGCTGCCCAACACGTCGATGTGCTTAATTGGGTTTAATGTCAACCGCCCCATGTTCTTTGCGGTGGGGTCTCCTAATTTATAAGCGGCCCAACCATGGGCGATTTCATGGAGCACAATGGCAGGGACCGCGGCAAAAAGGATGAGAAGAACAGCGTCAGCCATTATAAGATCAGGGTGATTTTTTTGATATCGAGCACGGGACAAGCGGTGGTTTTATCACCGGACAGCAGCGAACCTTCAAAGCTTACCTGCGCCCGGCTGAAATGTTCCAGGTGAGGGGCATCCTGCACATAGTATACGGGTTTGCCGTCAACCACGATTTGATAATGGACATCCACCGCCGCAGAGGCCTGGATCAAAGGCAGGAGAAGTCCCTGCCGGCGCACAACAGGATTTGGGGTTGCCGCCGGCACAAGTTTAGCAGAGACAGGCGCAACAAGATCAGCGGTCAAAGGTTTGCCCCAATTACTTCTATAATTGGGACTACTTGTATTTGCAATAGGCTTGCGCACCATTTGGTCCGGCACCTGGGGCGATTTAACGCCCACAAAATCCGCATGGACCCACCCTGCCGCTGACGGCGGCGGCTCCACTTTCCACCAATTGCCTCTGCAATTGGTGCTGCTCATATTTGCACTAGCACTGCACCCATCATCCGTTTGTTCAATGAGCTTGACCAAATCTCCTTTATGCAACTGGCCCAGCGTCGAAGATTCACTGTTTGGTTTCGCGCGCACATTGACTTTATCGCCGGTCAATGCACCGATGCCCGGCCCACGCTTCTCCATATAATCAGCCCGGATAAAAGCCGCCGCAGTGGACGGCAGTTGGATTTTATACCATTCATAACTCTGCCCTAAAACCACCACTTCGGCACCCTGGACCAATTTATCCACGCTTTCAAAATTGGTATTTGCCCCGGCGCGCACATTGACCGGACCGCGTTTCATTTCCCCCAGAAAAGGAAAATGCTCATCGGCAAAACATAAGCCGGCAAAAACCAGCATAAGCCATACCGATGAGCAAAAAATCAATCTTTTCATGTGCTTCTTCACAACTTTCCTCCCCCTCTTTATTTTAAAGAGGGGGTTGGGGGGAGTTCATTATTTTTTGGCTGCGCCTGCCGCCGGTTTGGCAGCTTCTTTACCGGCTGCGGCCGCAGGGGCCGCGCCCGCCTCAGCGCCTTCTTCAGCCTTGACTTTCTTTTTGGCCTTGATGCGGACAATCTTTGTTTTAGGCAAGGCAGTGACGGCGCTATCGTCCTTCCACAGCCCTTTTTTCATCAACTCTTTAATGCGTTCAATGCGGGTCTGCACCGAACGCTGCGAAACACCGGCCTTGTCAATTCTCAATGAGGGATGCAATGACATCTTAAAGTCTCCTTACACTTGAACCAGGGTATTTCGGCTGGACCTTTTTAAGCGCTGCGGCGGCGGAATTCCGGGTCGCAAAGGGCCCAAGGCATATCAGCCACAAATCACCTTTTTTAATGAGAAAACTTTGAAAACCTTTTGCTTTTAAATGCAATGCCTCTTGTTTGGCATAAACCTCGTTCTTATAGGCGGCCGCCTGAACGGCAAACCGTCCGGAGATTGGCATTTTGGAAGCTGATACCCTTGCCGTAACCGCCAGCTTGCTGGCAATAAAGCCGCCATTACCTTGTTTATGCACAGCAGGAACGAGTTGCCCTTTACCTTCTTGGGCCGAAAGCGGCGGCACAGACAAGGCCGCTTTACGCGGGGCCAAATTCCAGGCTGCCGACACCCTCTCATCCAGGGCCTGGGCGGCCAAATGCTTGCCGCGCTCGACGCCTAAAGAAAACGAGAAAAGCGCCACCATTATACCCAAAATCACCAGAATGACAAGACTTTCTGTTGAAAGAGTCAAATTCGCCAAAAAAAATTTTGGTTTGTCCACATCTTCAAGCGTGGCGGAATTCGTGGGGAACAGTTCAAACTGAGGTTGTTTATAATTAATATTCATAATATATCCGAAATAAAAAG
>JACQQW010000016.1 GCA_016206745.1 Candidatus Omnitrophota bacterium
GTCTGGGGACGGTATTTACGGGCAAAAACCAAATAAGACATGGACAGGTCTCTTTCTGATGTTGGAAAATATGTTTTTAATTCTACAACATAATTACCAACGATACAACTGTTTACGGGCAGGCGCCTGTGTCGGCGCGGGTTTGGCAGCGGACGCTGGTTTTACTGCCTGCGGCTTAAGGGAAACGCCTTTGGGCCTGGCGTCTGCCTTGAGCTGTGAACGCATGGTCAGGGAAACGCGCTTGCGGGCAATGTCCACTTCCACGACCTTGACCTTGATTTTCTGCTGGACCTTGACCACATCCGCGGGGTTTTTGACAAAATGGTCCGCCATTTCACTGACATGCACCAACCCGTCCTGATGCACGCCAATGTCCACGAAACAGCCGAAATTCGTCACATTGGTCACGATGCCGTTTAATTCCATGCCGGGCGCGAGGTCCTCAAGGGCGGCGACCCCTTCCTTAAATTGCACCGCTTCAAACTTGGCGCGGGGGTCACGCCCGGGCTTGGCCAGCTCTTCCTTGATATCTGCCAGCGTCGGCAATCCAACCGATGCGCTGACATATTTATGCACATCGATTTTTTGCCTGAATGCCCCATCGGACATCAAATCTTTGAGCGAAACGCCTAAATCAGAAGCCATACGCTCGACAATCGCGTAGCTTTCCGGATGCACCGCGGACGCGTCCAAAGGATTTTGGCCGTCACGGACGCGCAAAAACCCCGCCGCCTGCTCAAAAGCTTTGGCCCCCAATTTCGGCACGTTTTTTAATTCCTGACGGGACTTGAATACGCCCTGTTCATCCCGGCAGGAAACAATCGCCTGGGCCAATGCCGGCCCCAGGCCGGACACATACATCAATAATTGTTTGCTGGCGGAATTAATTTCCACGCCCACCTGGTTCACGCAGCTGATGACCACATCATCCAGGCTGTTTTTTAATTTCGCCTGGTCCACATCATGCTGGTATTGGCCGACCCCAATCGACTTGGGGTCGATTTTTACCAATTCAGCCAACGGGTCCTGCAAACGCCTTCCTATGGAAACCGCCCCGCGCACCGTAACGTCATGGCTGGGAAATTCTTCCCGCGCCGCATCGGAGGCGGAATAAATGGAAGCGCCGCTTTCATTGACCAGCACCACCTGGACGCGCTCTAAAGCCAGGGAACGCGCAAACTGCTCCGTTTCACGGCCGGCCGTGCCGTTTCCAACAGCAATGCATTCGATATTAAATAATTGGCACAGTTTCTTAATTGCCGCGGCGGCCTGTTCTTTTTCCACATCACTTTGCGATAGATAAATGACTGTATTGTGCAGCAATTTTCCCTGGGCATTGAGGCAAACCACCTTGCATCCCGTGCGGTATCCGGGGTCAATGGCCAATACATTTTTCTGGCCTAATGGAGAGGCCATTAATAATTGCCTCAAATTATCCGCAAAGACCCTGATCGCCTCTTCATCCGCCTTTTGTTTAGTGAACAGGCGGATCTCCGTTTCCATGGACAAAGACAAAAGCCGTTTAAAACCGTCTTCCACCGCCATCAGCACTTGGGAGGCGCAGGCATTGTTTCCCTTCACAAACATGCCATTTAAAACACCTAAAGCTTCGTTTTCGTCGGCCATGACGCGCAGCATCAAAAACCCCTCTTTTTCACCCCGGCGCATGGCCAAGACCCTGTGGGACGGGGCGGCCTTGACCGGCTCCTGCCAATCATAATAATCTTTAAATTTGACCCCCTCTTGCTCCTTGCCCTTGATGAGCTTTGATACAAATCTTGCTTTCTCTAAATATAAATTACGGATTTGGGCGCGCGCCTGGGGCGATTCATTGGCCCATTCGGCAATGATATCACGGGCGCCGGCCAAAGCTTCGTCAATACTTCCAACTTTCTTTTCTTCGCTGATAAATTTAGCCGCCTCAACCCGAGGATCAAGCGCAAGATTTTGTTCAAAAATCATTTGGGCCAAAGGTTCCAGTCCCTTTTCTTTGGCAATGGTGGCCCTGGTGCGGCGTTTGGGCTTATAAGGCAAATATAAATCTTCA
>JACQQW010000134.1 GCA_016206745.1 Candidatus Omnitrophota bacterium
GCGCTGTATGCCTTTTTCCTTGACGATGTCGATATAGTATTTGACATTGGCCGCGGTGGGCACAAAATCCGCCAGTTCGCTTAAATAACTTAAGCCCCCCACGGAATCAAACAAGGCCTTGTTCTTGAGAAAATCAGACAGGGTGATCAGGTCGACATTGGTGCGGGAGGCATAGAGGTCCTTGACGGCCTCATAAATTTTCTGGTGGCGGGTCTCATAAAAATAAAAGCCATCGAGGTGCTCTATGGCGATCCCGATGGCTTCTTCGCTGATCATCATCGCCCCCAGGACCGCCTTCTCGGCGTCCAGGTTCTGGGGAGGGACCCTTATTTCGAGGTTTGTTTCGTGACCCATAAACGAATTTTGGCAATGACTTCCGGGTGGAGTTTAACGCCGATTTCAAAAATACCCAGTTCCTCGATCGGTTTCTCGACGACCAATGCCTTTTTGTCGATGGCCTGCCCTTCCGCTTCAAAGGCCTTTAAGATTTCGGTCTCGGACACCGCCCCGTAAAGCTTTTCCTGGTCATTGACTTCCACCGTCACCGTCAGGGAAACCTTGCTCAAAGCATCGGCCTTTGCCTGCGCCTGTTTTTTTTGTTCTTCATATAAAGCGACGCGCTTTGCCTTTTCTTTCTCAATGCGCTTGATATTAGCCTGGGTCGCTGTTACGGCCAACTGGCGCGGCAAAAGATAATTGCGGGCATAGCCGTCTTTGACTTTGACCACATCGCCGACTTTGCCCAAATGTTCAACCTGGTCCATTAAAATGATTTGCATTTTACTTCCTCCTCGAAGAACCCGACGGCAACAACCCCAGGAACCGGGCGCGTTTGACCGCCACGCTCAACAGGCGCTGCTGTTTGGCCGTGCCGCTGATCAAGCGGCGGGAAAAAATCTTGCCGCGTTCGGTCAGGCATTTCTGTAAAAATGCCGTGTTTTTATAACTTAAGTCCGTCCCCTTGGGGATGGATATCCTCTGCGGGCGGTGGCCGCCGCGGCGGAACCCCCCGCCCTGCGCGTCGCCGTCGCGTTTGTTGAATTTACGGTCTTCCCTTGATTTGGACCTGCGTTCCATAGTTTATTCCTCCCAGGCAATGTCTTCAGGCGAGATGACCTCGTCCTGCGGTTCATTCGTGTCTTTGGCCCCGGCTTCACCGGGGGCCCCTTGGCCGCCCTCGGCCTTGGAAGGGCCCAGGAACTGGATGCGCTCGGCGCGGACATCGATGGTGCTGCGCTTCTGCCCGTCATTGGTCTCCCACGAACGGCTCTGCAAAATGCCTTCGACAAACACCGCCCGCCCCTTATGTAAATACTGGTTGCAAATTTCCGCCTGCTTGTCCCAGGCCGTGACGGTGACAAAACAAGTGTCTTCTTTCAATTCGCCGGTGCGGTCTTTGAACTTACGGTTGACCGCGATGCGCAAATTGGTCACCGCGGTCCCGTTGGGGGTATACCGCAATTCCGGATCTTTGGTCAAATTGCCGATCAATAAAACTTTATTTAAACTTGCCATGCCAATCCCCTCCTAAAAATTACGCGCTTTTCTCCGCCTTTACGGTCAAAAAACGCAGGATTTGTTCATTGAGCCTTAAAAGCCCCTGCAGCTTATTGACCGCAGCCGCGGGCGCTTCTATATTCAACATATAATACGTTCCCTCCCAAATTTTATTGATCGGGAAGCTCATTTTATGGCGTTCCAGCCAAATCTGGGAATTGATCATTTGGACGTTCGATTTGACCACCGCGTCATTGACTTGCTTGGTGATTTCATCTTTAACACTTTGCGAGGCATGCGCGTCAATGATGTAAACTAATTCGTATTTGTTCATGCATTGTTCCTTTGGTTAAACTGATTCATGGTTTTTTCCACCCCTTCGCTTACCCAGCTATGTATGCATGAAAGGGCCTGGTTTATAAAATCCGGCAGAATTTTCTTTTCACCGGCGGTGAAATTTTCAAGCACATGTTTTATTACTGACCCTCTTGCCGGCGGACGCCCGATACCCAAACGTAAACGGACAAATTTATCGGTTTTTAATTCCGCAATAATGGATTTAAGTCCATTATGGCCTCCCGCGCTTCCAGAAGGACGCAGGCGCATAATACCAAACGGCAGGTCCATGTCATCACAAACCACTAAAATATCCTGCAGCGCAATGCCGTAATGAGAAACTAAAGATCCAACCGCATCTCCAGATGCATTCATATAGGTCAACGGTTGACCAACCAAACACTCTTGTCCGCCCACATCTTTTTCCGCCGTCAGTATATTACGCCAATGCAACTTTTTTAACTTCCTGCCAACCAGCTTCTCAACCACCTTAAATCCGATGTTATGGCGGTTGTCCGCATATTCCATGCCTGGATTACCCAAACCGACGATTAAGCGCATTATTCTACTTCGCCCCAAAACTTCGCTACGCTCGTTTGGGGGCTTCGAAGAATGAACCCAAGGTTCATTTTTTCTCTTCTTTCTTTCCGCCTTCGGCCTTGGCTTCCGGCTTCTTGGCGTCAGCGCCCTCTTCCTTCTTCTTCTCTTTCAAAACTTCCGGCTCTGTTCCGGCAGCAGCTTCGCCTTCCACCGGCACGGCAGCTTCCTCGCGCATGGAACCGGCCACGGTCACGACCACGGACTCCGGGTCGTGTTTGGTGCGCACGCCCGGGGGAAGCGCCAGGTCCTTTACATGAATGGAATCGTGTATGCCTAAATTGGCGATGTCTATTTCAATGTGGTGCGGAATATTGGTCGGTAAACAAATGATGTCCAGTTCGCGCAGCAAATGGTCCAGGGTACCACCGTCGCGTTTGATGCCGATGGCCTCGCCCTTGGTGACGATCTTGTTTTTGATCTCAATTTCTTTATCGAGGGAAATGCGGTTAAAATCCAAATGGATCACTTCTTCGCTCACCGGATGCAGCTGGATGTCTTTGATGATCGCCGGGAAGTCCGCGACCTTTGCGCCTCCATCCATGACATTGAGGTGATAAATCAAGCTTTCCCCCATATGCTGGCGATAGATGCGGTCATAGGCCTTGCGGTCGGCCTTGATCATGGCCGGCTGCGCGCCGCCGCCGTAGACCACCGCTGGGATGCAATTCTCCCGGCGGACACGGCGCACCTGTGAAGAGCCGGTGTGTTTTCGCAGTTGAACGTCTAATGTGATTTGTTCCATGGTTTATTTCCCCCTCCCTAACCCTCCCTGCACCATATGGCGCAGGGGAGGGAAAGTTTAATTTCGAATCTCCTCGAACAAACTGCTGATGGACTCGCCGTTGTGGGTGCGCGCGATGGCCTCGGCCAGCAAGGGCGCCACCGACAACTGTTTGATTTTCGAACATTCCTGCGGCTGCTTTAAAGGAATGCTGTTGGTGATGATCACTTCTAAAAGGTCCGCGCAGCCGGCAATGCGTTCCATCGCCGGTCCGGACAGCACGCCGTGACTGGCTGCCGCGTAAATGCCCCTGGCCCCAAACGACTTGAGCGCTTGGGCCGCATCGATCAAAGAACCGGCCGTGGCGATGATGTCATCCACCATGACCACGTTCTTGTCTTTGACATCGCCTAAAATATGCAGGACTTCCGTTTTCTCCGGAGACATGCGGCGTTTGTCGACGATAGCCAGTTGCGCGCCCAAACGCTTGGCATAGGCACGGGCCATTTTAATCCCGCCCACGTCCGGGCACACCACCACCATATCTTTGATCTGCTTCTCTCTAAAATACTCCGCCAGCACATTGATCGCGTACAGGTGATCGACCGGGATGTCGAAAAACCCCTGCACCTGGCTGGCGTGCAGGTCCATGGTCAATACCCGGTTGGCGCCGGCGGCCACGATAATATTGGCCACCAGTTTCGCCGTAATAGGCACGCGCGGCTGGTCCTTGCGGTCCTGACGCGCATAACCGTAATACGGCAGCACCGCGGTGATGCGGTCGGCCGACGCGCGGCGGGCGGCGTCGATCAAGATCAAAAGTTCCATGATATTGTCATTGACCGGCGGGCAGGTCGGCTGGACGATGAACACGTCCTTGCCGCGGATATTTTCCCTGATATGCACGCGGATTTCACCTTCGCTGAAACGCCCCACAAAGACTTCGGTCTGCTTGATCTTTAACTGTTCGCAAATCTGCGTGGTCAATGCCGGATTGGCGTTGCCGCCCAACACTGCTAATTTAGCCATATTTTTTCTCTATTTTTTAATGATCCTCGCCGGAACACCAACGGCCGTCGCGCCGTCCGGCACGGCCATTCCCCTGGTCACGACTGCCCCGGCGCCGACCTTCGCTTTTTTACCGACCGTCACCGGAGCGACCAAAATTGAATCCGAGCCAATAAAAGCCCCCGCGCCAATGATGGTCTTATTTTTATGCGCGCCGTCATAATTGGCCGTCACCGTCCCGGCCCCGATATTCACCCGCGCCCCGAC
>JACQQW010000138.1 GCA_016206745.1 Candidatus Omnitrophota bacterium
GACCAACACCATCAAGACCCTGCGCCTGGACCACCGCATCACGCCGCAGGAAATCGCCCAGACCATACGCCGGCAATTGGCGTTGAAACAGACCGCTTTCGACGATATCCGCGCCCTGTTCGGATTGCGGGGCGTTCCATTCCGCGGCAATGAACAATTGTCGCCGCTCTTGCGGCAAAGGATGGCGGACTTGTCGCAGTCAAACATCCCCGAGGCGGTGTTCCAGACCGCGATGAAATTGATCAAGGGCATCACCCTCAACCCGCTCCATAAACAGGCCCTGAACCAGTTCTATTACTTGAACCTGCCGTACGGCCAGTTGAATACGGCTACAAGCAACAGTTTTGACGCTGACAAGGTGGTCGCGTTTATCTTAAGGAACGCGGAACTCATCCATAAGAATGTGTACGAAGACGTGGAAAGTTTCCTGGAGATGAACTTGAAGATGTACGTGATGTGGCCCAAGATCAGGGAGAAACTGCGTGATATCGGCGAAAGCTTCGGCTATATGCCCGACCGGATTTCCTTTGAATACCGCATGATGGGCGGCGTACTCACCATCTTTATGCACGATGGGGAACGCATCGACAACCGGGTCGACCCGACGGGCGTAGCCAGGCTGGCCGTGAGCTTTGTGGCCAAAGGGGCGTCTTTGGCCCAGGTGCAGGCGCAGTCTTTGAGGGACGTTGACCATATCAAAGCCGCGGACCAAATTTTGAGCATCACCGCGCGCCAGGGTCCTTTGGACCGCGCCAATAAATTCGTGCATCAAAATAAGTATTTGTTCCTGCCTGACGACCATCCGGCGTGGCCCGGCAGAAAACTGTATTCCGTCAAGCAAGTTTATGACACCGTTGACGGCAAGCTCACTGAGGAAACCGTAAGCGACGATGTCCACGGGTATAAGTTGGTCAGCAGGCCCGAGTGGGGACGGGGCGGATGGGTGCATCGTGATCCCCGCGGCCTGCCTTTGCATATCCCGCGGCTGACTACAACCGAAGTCGTGGCCGCCGGCCACCGGGCGCGGTATATCGAGAAAGAAAACATCAGGTTCGACTACAAGGCCGCCACCATCGACCAGAAATTGACCATCTATAACGGCCGCGGCGAAATTTCCGACCGCATCCGGCAGGTCATCGGCATGGCCGGCGGCAATGTCTTAAGCGCCCAGGACGAGGACACCTATACCAATTATGGTTACAGCAATGCCTTTTATGAGGCCTTAAACTTCGCCGGTATGGTAAGCAAATTCGCCAAGGACAATAATGAAGAGCTTTCCCGCACCGCGTTTAATCCGCAAACGGATTTCAAATTGACTTCGGGAGGATTCCGGCAGGTCCTGCGCACGGAAGATTTATTTAACCGGATCCATGTCACCCAGGAGAGGGATTTGCTCGGGAAAATTTATGAAGAGATCAGGGACGATACCCGCCTGCACCGCCGTATTGTGTACAACTTCAGCGATCCATTAATGGCCGGGTTTGGCGTGGCCAAGACTTCCAGCGACTATGACCTGGTCAGCGGCATGAAGATCAGCAATTCAGAGGCGGTGGAATTTAACCGCAAGGGCGGGGTCACGCTCAAGAAAGACCTGCTGTTGGAGGACCGTTCCATTATCCAGGAAGTTGGGTATAAAGGCAGGCTTGCCCGCGTGTTCGAAGGCCAGGATGTGCGTTACCAGGCCGCCGGGACTTATTTCGGCCAGGGACGCATCGACGCGGACACCGTGACGGCGCACAGCTATGACACCAGTAAAGGGGCTTCCTACTGGAGGGCCAGAGGCGTCTCGTCGATGTCCGAACGCAAGGCCTGGGCCAAACAGACCCAGAGCGAAGGGACTTTGATCAGTTGGTCCACGCCGGAGGCGGTGGAACAGATCTTGACCAAATACGGCCCGGTCAAGGCCTTGAAGTTAAGAGACCGCAAGGTCATCGACGGCAATAAGAATAAAAGCTTCTATGAACGCTTCCTGTACATCAATGTGGAAACGAGCGAACTGGCCCGTTTGGAAATCCCGTCGGACAAGATCACCGTGGACATCAATTACAACACTTTGAGCATCAAGACCGAAAGCATTAAATACAATGCGCGCGGCACCTTGGAAAAGACACAGAGTATTCTGACCAGCCAGGGCACGCCGGTTGCGGTCATCGATGAGCAGACCGGGCAGGCGCGAAAAGCTGTCCTGTTGGAGAGGGTGGTGAATTTCAATGCCGGCAATGTGTCCACCGAAGACCGCGTCACCCGCCTGGACAATGGCCTGCTGGTCCAAAGCCGCAACTATCCGGGATTCAAGAGCAAAGACGCGCGTTGGGAGAGCATGTTTGACCACACCGTTTTGGTGACCAATGTCCTTTACGATGAGACCGAATTTGAACTGTCCACGGACATCGGGGTCTACCGTTACGACGCAGAGGCCTCCCTGGAAGCGCGCCACCGCGCCCGTTTGACTAAGGTCGCCGACTTCAAGCGCACCCGCACTCTCGAAATCCTGGAAGGCTTCCTGCGTAAAGAAGAAACCTCCATGGGCGGTCTTTCCGTCGTGGAATATCTGCAGAATGTCAATAACGGCACCCAGAACAACTTCAGGATGAAGGTCAACATTGAGGGCAAAGAATACAAATGGCATATCCGCCGCACGTATGATGAACTCTACCGCGTGGCCAGGTTCGTGATTTCCGTCGAAGGCAATGAAAAAGACTTTGTGCTCATCGGCGACAACACCGGCATCGACCTGGACCGCCAATCCTCTTTGTTCACCTACACCTGGGCCAATGGCATGAAATGGCATGATGTGGATTTGGATACGGTGTCGGGGTTGGTGAGGGGCTACAAAATGAGCGTGCCCAACCGTGTGGCACTGGAACAGGGGCAGTTGCGCATCACCGGCGCGGCCTTCTGGACGGTAGTGAATCATTACGGCATTATGAAGGACCCCGTCAGTCCGCTGGGATATTTGGAACAGGATGGCCAGAAGACGTTTGTCGGCGATGACGAGAATAATTGGGTTGCCCGCTCCGGCGTGTATCTGGCAGACCCGTCCCGCCGCGGAACAAAGATTGACCGCGGTAACCGCATGGTCATTACCCAATATGAGAAGCGCGACAATGAAAAGGGCAATGGTACCCGAGGGGTCCTGGGCACCCGTCCCGACATATTCGGCTTCGTGGCCTTGTCCACCCACGATAATGTGCAGTTGGGTGGGGGACGGTCCACGGGCTGGGTGACCACGTATCGTCCGGACTTCCGCGGCCGCATGGCGGAAGCCGTGACCATTGACCGCAGCAGCCTTGCAATCATTGAAAAATCCTGGCGCAATGAGCGGGCCAGCAGTTTTGAACGGGGCTTGCAGGTATTCGACTTCCTCAACATTGATGGGCGGGAAGGCCAGCGCACCCAGGGCTCCAATGGCGGTTTAGTGTTGAGAGAATACTATCCCAATAAGCCGTTTGTGGTCGGGGTGGAGGAGGTGGTGGACCGCCATGGCCGGGTGACATACCGTCCCAAGGAATTCATCAGCAGCCGCAATGCCATGTATTCCTATAAACCCAACGGCATCTTCGACGAGGGGCAAAGCATTGACAGCGTCCAGGGGGTTTTGGAAACCACCAAAGCCATTGACGAATATGCCCAGCAGCAAAGAGTGGAGAAATATGCCCAAGGCCGGCCGTGGCAGAGCATGGTGTATCATTTACTCCCCGGATTAGGCAAACCCGGTACTATTGCCATGGGCTTGAATGGAAATATGGACCGGGAAATCCGGATTCTATATGAACCACACAGCCTGACTTCCAATATTATGACCATGGGCAAGAATGACACTGGACGCTTTGAGACGGTCAGCACCGGGTACATGAATTATGAGTTTAAATCCGGACGGGGCATGCGCTTCGTTACCCAGTCTTTGAAGGAGGAACAGCTCTGGTATTACTATGACGCCCCCGGCAAGCCGCGCATCCTGCTTCATCCGGTCAGGACTGCGTATAACCGCTGGGGCGCCGAAATGTATGTCATCACCGGGCCGGACAATTTGCCCGATCAAAACAAATCAGAGGCGATCATCAACCCGGCCACGTATGCCGAGCACGCCAGGATTGTCCGGCGCAAAGATGCGGGCGGCAACTTTACGATCAGGGTTTACAGGGACGATGATTACCGTTATCTGCGCGACAGCGGCAGCCTAGATGTCCGCCGCCAGCGTTTTGTGGGGCAACGCGTGCACGACATCACCCGCGTCGTGATCGATATGTACGGCCGCACGGCCCGTGTCACGGCCACCCCTAAGGCCCTGCTGTTCGGCTACGACGTGTCGGAGGTGACCAACACCACATTTGACGGCGGCACCTGGCGCGCCAAATCGGCCGTAACGAAGGTCAATGGTAAGGATCGCTTGATTCGTACGACCAGAAAAGATGTGAAGCTGGAGAAAGGCCAATACCTGAGAGTGGATGAC
>JACQQW010000139.1 GCA_016206745.1 Candidatus Omnitrophota bacterium
CGTATATGCCCATGGACCAGGTCACCGAAGAAATGCGGAAAGACCCGTTCTTAAAGATCAAGTCGGTTTATGAACGGTATTTTCGACACGGGACTTATCACGAAGATCAAGACAAAGTATATGACATCCAGAGAAAAGACCTGGACATTTTATGGTGGGATTCCCCGGGAGAGCAATTGCGCCAGAGGGCGTATCAGGAAGTCATGCAAACCGTTTCAAATGACCGGGCCCTTGCGGCCAATGCGGAAGAAAAAAAAGGGGGCATTGATTTTGGTTCCAGGAAATTAAATCTGACGGCCACGGGCAAAGCCGCGAAGTTCAACTTTACCCTTGCCGGCAAGAATTTAGACCCCGCGTCCATCATAGGGTTTAGGCCCAGCATTTCCCGTATCGTTACCGTAACCAGTTTGCCTTTCTTAAAAAAGGAGAAATAATTATGAGACCCTGTTCATTGTTGAACCAAAAGAAGGGAAATCGCCGGGTTATATCCGTGCTGGTTGCCGCCATTTTTATGGTGAACACGTTCGCCTCATCCGTCGTGTATGCTGGATCTTTGTCTGTTTTAAATCTACCCGCTCCCGGCGCGATGCTTTTAACCGGCCCGGATTTTACACCGGTCTTGTTAAAAGGCGTGACCATTTATCCGGATGATCCGTTGAAATTTAATTTTTTGATTGAACGGGGAGACGCTCGAGCGGACCGCGCAACGCTCAAGAAAGAAGCCCAGAAGATGATCAAATATTTTCTGGCCACAATCACCACGCCGGAAAACGATTTGTGGGTCAACCTTTCCCCCTATGAGAAGAACCGGATTGTGCCTGAAAGTTTTGGCCAGACACAGATGGGCCGGGATTTGCTGGCCCAGGATTATTTATTAAAACAATTGACCGCTTCATTGATATATCCTGAGGACAATTTGGGGAAAAAATTCTGGGGAATGGTCTATGACAAAGTCCAAAAGGCATACGGCAGGACCGATGTTCCCATCAATACATTCAATAAAGTTTGGATCCTCCCGCAAAAAGCGAAAGTTTACGTCCACGGCGCGAATGCTTTTGTGGTCAACAGCCATTTGAAAGTCATGCTTGAGGAAGATTATTTGGCAATTGATAAGACCAAAGACAATGGGCCAGAGACCAAAGGCCCTAAAACCAATGCTTTGGGTAGTCAAATTGTCCGGGAAACCATCCTGCCCGAAATTGAGAAAGAGGTCAATACCGGCAAGAATTTTGCCGGTGTGCGGCAGGCCTATAATGCCATGATTTTAGCGACCTGGTACAAGAAGAACTTGAAAGAAAGCCTGCTGGGTAAAGTGTACATGAATCAAGGCAAGACCAAAGGCGTGGATGTTGAAGATAAAGAAATCAAGCAGAAGATTTATAATCAGTATTTGCAGGCATTCAAGAAAGGTGTTTTTAACTACATTAAAGAAGACTTTGATCCTGCCACGCGGCAAACTGTCCCCCGAAAGTATTTTTCCGGCGGGGCCGTGGGGCCTACCGCGGCGGGCCTTTTGGAAGAGCGTGTTTTTGATAATCTTTCTGCGGCGGAACAGGCTTATCTTCCTCAATCAGACCGGGCCATGTCGGTGCGGGCCAATCTTTATGAAATCACTCCCGGAAACACACAAGCAATGGCAAATGCCGCCCAAGCCATTGAAAAAGAGCCATCCCGCGACCATGCGTCATTGGCGTATAATGAATTGATGGGGCAATTGCAAAGATTGTTGAGCCAGGCCAGGTATGAGGACATGGATACTCAGGCTAAAAGTGTCGTATCCACCTATGCAGGCCAACCTGAAGAAGGGACTTTAAAAAACATTGCCAAGGAAAGCATTACTTTGCGTGATATTACAGACCGTATCAGCAGGTTTAAAGAGGAGATCGAAGGTATAAAGACCTCATATGAGTATGGGCAAGCGCGGTTTTTAGTGACCGAAATGGCACAAAAGTTGGAACAACAACGCGGGCGATTAATGAAGAAAGAACAACAGATCGGCGATATGCTGACGCAATTAAAAGAGAATCAAGAGCAGTTGATCGCGAAGAATGCGCAATTGGCTGAGAATGCGCGGCAATTGAATGAAAAGAAGGCGCAGTTAGAGCAAAACCGCCAGGAAATTGCGGAGAATGGAAAACAACAACTTGTCTTGCGGCAAGAGTTAAACCAGGCCCAAGAGATGTTGGGTTTAAGCCGGGAAAGATTGGCAAAGGTGGCGCAGGCCGAGGCCGTGGTTTTGGGCAGGATTGAAAGATTTCAAGGACAGTTAGCCGCCGTTGATGAAAAAAAGAACCCCGCTACCGCCAAGGATTTGAGCAACCGGATTGAGAGATTACAAAGAGATCTTCCCAGCAAAGCAAGTGACAAAAAGCAGGCTGAATTTGGTGTGAACGCGGCGGACAGAGAGGTGCAAGAGAAGGAAGCCCCGTTAGAAGGTTTAAATGGAAGCGCCGAAGCTATGGAACAAGCCAAGCAGGCCATAGAAGCTTCCATTGCCGGCATTGAAGCGCAAGTAAAAGCGGAACAAGGGGCCATTGCCGTGCTTGAGGCGAATATCAGAACAGCCCCTGCAGACATAACGGTTGCGCAAGAGGCAAAGAGCAGACTGGAGAATGACGTTATTGCCACTGAACAATCCTTGAGAGAAGCAACAGAGGATCAGGCCAGAAGCGAAAAAGGGATAATCCTTCGGGAGAGTAAGATCAAGGGGTTTACACAGCTTCAAGAACAGGTCAAAGCGCGTGTCCTGCCTCTGCTTGAGGTTAAACCCGTAGAAGTAAATTTTACCGTCGATAATTTGGCCGATATATTGAGCAAAGCCCCTGACGGACTTTCGGGATTTACGATAGTTCCCTATCTTGCGCGGCATATGCAGGCAAGCCATCCGGGAGTTTCCGAAAGCCATATCATGGCCCGACTCGCGCATTTGGGATTTGGCAATCCCGGGGCCCTGCAAGATTTTTATGATCGGGCCCGTTTTACCAGAGAAATGGTCCTAGCCTCTGCTCTGATGGGAAATGATGTGCCCGGCATGCTCATCGCGGGCACCCGTTTAAGCCGGCCATGGGTGGAAGTCCGCATGGAAGAGTTGGGGGTTTCGACCACCGCTCTGGAAACAGCCCGTAAATTGAAAGACCTTAAAGTCGGGCAAGTGCGCGAGGTCATTCGATCTGTCAAAGGCGAAGACGATTTGCTTATGGAATCGACAATTATGAAATTGCTTGTGGATCTTGGTTTTCCTGATGTGCGGGCATCAATAGACCGGATCAGGCACCGGTTGGTGGAACTGGGGTTTGATGGCCTCGACAAATTTATTGCCGAGCGCCGGGCCCATGAAGAAGAACAGTCTTTGGCGGAACTTAAGACAGAGGAAAATATTATTTCTTTTATTAGTCTCCTTGCCCAAGAGGACCAACAACAAGGACGCGCACAAACAGAGAAAACAGTGTTG
The DNA here is from genome assembly GCA_016206745.1 of Candidatus Omnitrophota bacterium. Lineage (GTDB taxonomy): Bacteria > Omnitrophota > Gorgyraeia > Zapsychrales > Fredricksoniimonadaceae > JACQQW01. The sequence continues at coordinate 3,452 of JACQQW010000139.1, forward strand.
GGCGCTTTCGTTGGCATTGCCAATGAGATGTTTTCTTATCCATTGAGCAGTGAGAAAATTCTTGCGCGGTTGCGGCAGTTATTTGGTTTAGACGAAGAACGCGTTGGAATTAAGTTGATGGATTTGTATGCCCAGCACATACCCAAAGCATCTGAACAAATGGCCCAGGAATTCTACGCGGCTTTACAGAAAGCATTCTCTAAAGCTTTGGAACTGACCCCTTCACTGAACGCGGTGTTAGTGGATGGAAAATTTCCAGCTCAAGAAGGGATTTTTGCGGTGTTGGATGGAGATAAGACATTTGTATCCGATTTGGATTTGTCCAAGGACGATCTTAAAAAACGTCTGGCGCAGGAACAATCAGAAACATTAATGCCGGATCTTGTTGCCTATTTAATTAAATCCTCTCCTGAGGCCCTTCATTCATTGATTGGGATTTATCCTGTTTATGAGGACTTGCCTTTACTGGAAGCCGTGAACCATTGGTCTGTTGAAAACAAAATGACCACTTTTTCCAGAAAAGAATTGGCGGGAATGGTTGAGCAAGAAACTGAATTTAATATGAATATCCATTTTCCTCTGTCACAAATAGAGCAAAGAATAAAAAGCACAGATCCAAACAGGCAATATAAGCTTTACAGGAGTTTGGTTCTGGTGAAAATGATCTTCATGGATCAAAAAGTTTATAATGCCTTTATAGCCGCCTATCCCGAATATAATTATGTTCAGCGGCCGGTTGTCGCGCAAGGAACTAAATTTAATTGGGACGAAGAAACTGTAAACAGGGTAGATGTTGTGTGGTACGCCGCGCAATTGCTGCGGTTGGATTTAAATCCCTTAGAGCAAGATTATACCCCTGGGGATTTGTACTCATATGTAATGGGGCTCGGAGATTCTAAGAGAATCAAATTTGTGCCAATCTATAATCAACTTGTGCGTACGCCTGGGCATGCAAATCCTGATGAGAGAGCAAGAAAGGCCAAGGAATGGATCGGTAAAGTCATGACTCGTCCGATTGATAAAACTTCGCCTTCTTATATTGAGTTTGAAACAATGGTGCGAGAAGCATGGGTTTCCTTACGGTCAGACAGCGCTATGCTGTCCGATTTGACCAAACAGCTTCAAGAGCTGTTTGACCAAAACCGGTATGAGGACATGCATACGCAAGTGAAAAGCGCATTGCCTGGCTATGCGGGCCAACCTGAAGAAGTGACTTTGCAGAGTATTTCAAAAGAAAGTATTACATTGCGTGATATTGCAGACCGCATTAGCAGGTTTGAAGAAGAGATTGAAGGCATTAAGTCTTCCGCTGAGTATAGGGA
>JACQQW010000140.1 GCA_016206745.1 Candidatus Omnitrophota bacterium
GAACAAATCGGAAACGGTCTAAAAATATATTTTCACCTATTTTCAGGGCGCTGTCCCGCAGGCGCAACACCCATAGGACCAAGGCCCTGGAGCAGGGCAAACGGAACAGTTAACGCCAAGATACCCATCACAGCCTGGAGTGCAATACCAGTTATAAGAACGACAGTTATTCATGGAGACGTTGCACGTGGGGCTAGATGAGGTGCATGTAACAATACCGCTATTAGTAGGACCTACTGCAAGAGTTGATCCTGAACATGTGACAGTATCACAGCAATCACCGCTTTTGGTAATGCTGACACATGTTTCGCCGGTACTACGAATATCGCAGGTGTTAGTTAGAGGACCGGAATAACAATAGGCGTTGATGAGCGCACTTTGTCCACTATATGTACATGTGACTGTGCAGGATGGAGGAGAAGGACATGCTTGGGTATTGCAATTCGTCGATCCAGGACATCCCGCGCCACCGCAAGATGGGGTTGGATTATTACATGCACGCGTCCCTCCTCCACAAGTAACTGAACAAGCGCTCCACCCGCCATCAACGACCGGCGTGCAACTGCTGCACGATTGGCTGCTGGCCCCTGAACAACCCGCACCGCAGGAATTCGGAGTAGGATTGTTACAACTGCGTGTTTGTGTTCCACCGGAACATGCCGACCATGCGCTCCACCCGCCGTTGACCGGCGTACAGGTGGATGCTCCCTGGCATTGGCCTTCCCCCGTACTGTTGTTGATCCTAACGCAACTTCCACTGCAGCAATTGCCGTAAATCCCTTGCGCAAAATTTCCGGCGCCGGTCGCACAGGCGCCCCCGGTCGCAACGCAGTTCAACACGCAACTCCCCCCGCTGCAGGTCCCGGGGTTTCCGACGCCGCCATTGACGCACGCTATGCCGTCAGTGCTACGGGAACAGCCGCTGGTATCCGTATACGTGGAGCAATTAGTCCCGGTGCAGGTCCGCGTCCCGCTGGTCACGCAGGTCGAAGTATAGTTGCAAGCGCCGCAGGAGGGCACGCAGTTGAACACACAGCTCCCCCCGCTGCAGATCGCGGGGTTTCCGCTGCTTCCGGTGACGCACGCTATGCCATCAGTGCTGCGGGTACAAGACTGGCTATACGTGGAGCAATCGATATTGGTGCAGGTCTGCGTCCCGTTGGTCGCGCAGGTCGAAGTATTGGTGCAAGCGCCGCAGGAAGCGACGCAGCAGGCTTGGGTATTACAATTTTCCATATAGCTAGCGCTCCCGCTGCAACCTGAGCCTCCGCACGATGGCGGTGGATTAGTGCAACTGCGGGTACAGGTTTGAGTACCTCCCCCGCAGACAGCGGAACATGCCCCGCATGAAGGGACAGTCCATCCTCCGTTAACCAGAGGAGCATCGCAGCTTTGCGAACTGGCGCCGGAACAGCTTGTCCCGCCGCATCCGGGCGGGGGGTTGCCGCACCAGCGCGTCTGTGTCCCTGCGGAACAAGCCGAACACGCCGACCATCCAGTCCAGCCGCCGTTTCTGGGATCATTGCCAAAGCAGTCTTGCGTGCCGGAACCGGGACAATCCGCCCCTCCACAGCCAGGCGCGGGATTTGTGCAATCGCGTGTTTGCGTCCCGGGCTCCTCGCAGGCAGTGGCCGGACACGCCGACCACCCGCTCCAGCCGCCGTTTCTGGGGTCATTGCCCAGGCAGTCTTGCGTGCCGGGACCGTCACAACCCGCGCCTCCGCAGGGCACCGGATTGGTGCACGTGCGGGCCTGCGTTCCGAGCTCTCCGCAGACGCTGGCCGAACACGCCGTCCACGCGCTCCAGCCGCCGTCCACCGCAGGAAAGCACGTTTCTCCACCGACCAAATGACCGGGCGGGCTGATCCCCGCCTTCACCGACTTTTCCCCATTTCGCGACGCCGGGTTTTCCACCGTCACGGTCACGGAAAAAATGTCCTTCTGATCGCCCACCGCGCTGTTTAACTTGAATTCCGGCTCGATCTTGACCACATTGCCCAAATTACTGTAACCCGTATCGGCAGGATTGCATTTTCCCGCGGCAGTCTTTGTGCAGGTATACAGCCCCTTCTTTTTTACCGTGTAACACGCCCAGCTGGCAGGAGACCTCCTGGTCCTGACACAAAAACTGTCTTTGTCCACCTCATCATCCCCGCCTAAACTCGCATCAATCAATATTCCTTTGTCCGCGCCGCTGCCCACCGCCTGATGGACGGTGCCGATGATCTGGTTGACCATGAAGCGCGCGTAAAGCTCCGAAACGGTACTGCCTGAGGTGACGCTGTGCTGCTTGCGGATTGAAAAATCGGACGACATGACCCCCATCAAAATAACGCTCACCACCGATGCCGCGATCAGCAACTCGGTGAGGGTGAGGCCAGAACTCCCCCTAACCCCCTCTTTAAAAAAAAGAGGGGGAAATAAAGAAAGCCTATCTTTTGGACCTATGGCCATGAAACCGTTACCGTTGCCTTTCTGGCTGTGCCCACCTGCGTGATTTGATAAGCCACCGTGTAATCAACCTCATTTTGCCGGCAAATAACGCTGCCGACGCCGGGCGCCAATTTTGAATCCGGGCTGTTCCAGTCCCGGCCGTCCACGCTGGCCCTTAAATCTTCCAAAAAATGCTGCCCGCAATAGGCCGCGCCCAGGGACTTGTTGGCGTCCCCGGTCGGCTTTTGCACTGCGGCCAAAGACGCGAAGACCCCGGTCATGGTAATGAGAAAAATAGTTCCGGCCACCATGGCCTCCACCAGCGAAAACCCGTTATTTTTAAAAAACGAGCCCATATCTTTTCCTCAACACCCGGAAACGCTTGGACAGCTCCCCGCCTGACAACACACATTGTTATTCGAATCTATTACTTTCAAAGTAAAGGACCCGTCCGTACGCGCCGCCCGGCAATCAAAGCTGGTCCCGCCCGGGGCGGTACAACTATAATTCATGCCGTTGCCGATAATGCTCAAGCCCAGGCCATTGGCAGGGTCATTAATGGCGTTGGTGTCCGCGGCAGCCACATATGAACTGAGCGTGTTAAATCTGATCCTTTGGGCGGAATAGATGGTCAGTAAATTTCCCACCCCGGCCTTTTCATACGATTTCTTGACCGCTTTGGTATAGCTGGGAACCGCGAAAACAGCCATGACCCCGATCAGGCTTACCACCATAATCAACTCCACCAGAGTAAAAGCGTTCCTTAATTGCATCGGTCCCCCCCTGGATTTTTAGTGCAGCGGGCAATCGCGCAACCGGCCCCCGCGCAGGTGATCACACCGGTATCATTGATGCTCAAAGTATAAACCGGCCCATTCGCGCGGGCCACACTGGCAAGCTGGGCCGCATTATTATTAATATTAGGGGCGGCAAAATAATTAGAGGCCGGAATATCGACATCCAGGCTGTTTATATTGTTCGCGTAGGTGTTATTATTTTCCATAAAAAACCGTTTTTGCGCGCCCAACAGCGTGGTCAAAGTCTGCCGCCCTTCGGAGGAAGTGATTTGCTCATTGGGGCCAATCACCCTGGGGACGGCAATGGAAGCCAAAATCCCCAGCATGACGACCACAATGATGATTTCTATTATAGTAAAACCTTTCATAAAACCCTTCTTTACGCCTTGCACATCTTGGCTAATTTACCGGCGCAGTCCTTTGTGACACCGCCGGTCTGGGTGTTGAACGTAAAAATAATTGTATCTCCGGCCCCAAGCTGGCCTTTTCCAGTGGCCGTTACGGTAAAAGTAGTGCCCCCGCCATTGGTGAGTGTAAAGGTAAAATTAGTGGAAGCGGCGGTGGGATCAGGCATGTTATTTAACGCGGCATAGGTGCTGCACGTAGTGCATTGCTCGGCGGTTGGGAGACTGCCCCCGCCGGTTTCATCGCTAAGACAGCGGTCAATGGCTTTAATAATGGAACTATTGGTATTAAACGCTTCCGAAGCCCTGGATTTATCGATATTTTCCGTCACTTTAGGCAGGGCAACAGCGGCCAATATACCTAAAATAACGACCACAATGATAATTTCAATGAGGGTAAACCCTTGTTTTTGCCTTGTTTTGATGTTCATAATGCTCTCCTTTTTATGAATGATGCCAGTTTATCCTAAATAACTATTCTACAA
>JACQQW010000141.1 GCA_016206745.1 Candidatus Omnitrophota bacterium
CAGCATAGCGGGCCTGTTCTGGATCTTAATTGTGGCGGTCAATGGCAGGGTCGATGAATAACTTCCAAAGTGTTCACCTATGAATAATATTTTTCTGCTGGTTGTTTTTTCCATCCTGGAAGCAGTTCAAGTTCTGATCATCACGGCCTATATCTACAGTTTTATTCCCATCCGCTGGTCCGCTCCCGTTCCCGCGGATTTGCGTCCGGAGCGGGAGAGTTTTCTTTACCTGATATTTTTATTTGCCGCCTTTGCGTTGATCGGGGCCGCCGCTGCGTGGATGCGCCCCCAACTGGAGCAAGAGAACAAACGGCGGCAATGGTCCGCATTCCTGGCCCTGGAATCAATGTGGGTCTTTCTGGAATTATTCGCCTTCTTTAAATGGGTGACGTACCGGTATCCTTTTTATAATGTTTTGCCTTATGAGAATGGGCATTGGGTGCGGCCGTTTTTTTACGGCACCGTTATTCTAAGCATCCTGTCGAAAGTGTTTTGGCCGGAAATCTACCGCTTTTGCCGCGATTTTTATCCGCGCTGGCGCGCCTTCGCGCTGTCCGCGGCCCAGCGGCGATGCGCCTACGCGGCCATGGCGGCTTTTATTTTTCTCTTGCTGCTGCCTAATGTCGACGATGTTCTGGCCCTTGATTATGCCTGGGACCAGTTCAACCATTGGGACGATTGTGCATTGACCCGTTGGCTCATGACTTTGGGGCTGGACCATGGCCAAACCCTGCGGGTGCTGTTTGCCGTTATGGTCATGGTTTGGACATTGGTATTCATTGCCGTTGAGCGCTGGCTGGGCAGTTTTTGGCTGGCCGTGTTCGCGGTGCTGCTGGGGATTAAAGTGAACCTGTTCCATTATGGCCTGGCGCCGGTGGCGTGGATCTTTCCGGATGCGACCATTTTAAACCAGGGCATTAACGTCATGTCCTGGCGGGGAATGGACAATGCGCCCATGTTCGACGCCCTGCGGGTGCGCCAGTTTTTTTCCTTCTTTATGGGTTTTGCGCTGCCGGTCTTTTATGTGTTTACGATTTTGATCTTAATCAGCGGACGTTTTGGGCCGGGCCTTGCACGTAAATCCAAAATCGCCGTGATGGCTGCCGCCTGGGGCCTTTTCATCTACGCCAATTATATCAGCCGCCCGATGCTGTTTTATTATGGCGCGGTTGGCGTGCCCGCGGTCCTGCTTGTGTGTTTCTGGCTGGAATATGCCGTAGGCCGTCTTTGGCCGGCCCATCGCAAATTGATTTTCTTTGCCCTGGCTTTACTTGCTTTGGGGGCGCTTCTAACCAACCGTTTATTTGTCGCCTACCCGCGCGCATTTCCTTTATACGGACAAAACTTCAGTAAAGAGCGGCAGTTATTTAAGCGGTCTTTTGACCTAAGTCCTGATGCGCAACTCATTGGCCGCCTGACTAAAGCCGGCCGGCCCGTGGCCGTGATCGGCAGTTTTGAACTGGCGCTGCTGCGTCAGGCGCGCCGGCCGGCGTTTTTTAAACACGCCCCGCTTATGCGTTCGGCGATCCTGCACGCCGCAACAGTGGGCGGTCTGCGGCTAAAAAAGAAAGATGAGCTCCTGGATGTCATGAATCAAATGGAGCAGGTCCCGCCGGAACATATATTTATCGAGAACAAGCTTTTGGGCCTGCCGCCGGATTTTTATCAAGGGACGTCCGGGCTGGCGATTTTATTGTCTTTTGCGCGCAACCATTATCAGCCCGCCGCCCAGGGCAAATATTTTTCAGCCTGGCAGCGCGTAAAATAATCTTGACGTAATAGGGATTTGATTCAAGATGGAAAAATGGATTTATCGGACAAAAGAAATGTTGAGTAAACTTAAAAGGAAATTTTGTTTCAGAAAGGAAATGGCAAGGTGACTAAAAACCAATTATTAAAAAAGTTATCCGGTATCGAATGGGATGATTTTGAGGTTAAAGAAGCCCGGGCCGCGCTTCCTGAGGATATTGCCAAAACGATTTCGGCACTCGCAAACACTATTGGAGGCTATGTCGTGTTTGGGGTTAAAGAGGATGACGGAAAATTTATTATTAGCGGTGTAGAAAAGCCCGATAAGATTCAAAATGATTTTGTCACGCTTCTGCGCGGGGAGAAGTTTAACGTACCGCTGTCTTCAAAAGGACACGTTCATCACATTGACGGTAAAATTGTTTTGGTGTTTCGCATTGAAGAAATGCCCCGTCAGGCCAAACCGGTTTATTTTGGCGGGGACATTCGCCGCACGTTTGTGCGCATAGGAGCCAGCACGCAGAAGGCATCGAAATCTGAAGTCGAGCGTATGCTGCGTGAGGCCAGCGAGAAAACCAGTGATAGTATGCGCCTGGAAGATTTCGGTATCGAAGATTTGGACAATGAAGCGATAGAGATGTTCAGGAACGCTTTGAAATTAGAGCATCCCAATCATCCTTTTACCACCTGCGGAAAAACAGAAATGCTTCTTGGACTACAGGCGATTGATGGGATCAAGAAGAAAAAGCATTGCCTGACCGCGGCCGGGCTTTTGTTATTCGGCAAATCGCTTCGAATCTTGAACCAGTTTCCGTCTTATTTCATAGATTTTTTGGTGATACCGGCCAAGCATGGCCAGGATGTTCAGACGCGTTGGGTTGAACGGTACAGTTCTGAACAGAGCATTGTCCAGACGTATATACAAATTTATGATCGCTTAAGAAAGCGAATTCCTGTTCCATTTGCTTTAAAGGCGGATGGGTATACGCGTAATGATGATCCGCCATCAGTGCAGGCCGCGCGCGAGGCATTGGCCAATCTTTTGATGCACATGGATTATTTCGACGCCAAGGGAGCGGTGGTGAAGTGTTATGACGATCAGATTCTTTTTCGCAATGCCGGGTGCTTGAGGTTTCCTATCGAACGTATTGAACAGCATCTGACCGAGCCACGTAATCCGGTCATTGCCAAGGTTTTTCGTTTGCTGGGCTGGGCGGACCGCTCCGGTTCTGGTATTGAGAAAATCACTAAGGGCTGGACGAGCATGGGCTATGACAAGCCCATATTTCAAGACGATAAACCTGTTAATATGTTTGAGGTGATCTTCCCATTGATTAAAAAAGGTGAAGCCACCGTACAAGTACCATACAAGTACCGTACAAGTACCGTACAAGTACCACACAAGTCGAAAGTTCTCCAGTTTTGCATAGATTCCCATTCTCTGAGGGAGATTATGGAATACCTTGTATTGAAGAATCGGGCACATGTATTGGAAAAGTATATTCAACCATTGGTCGAAGAATGCTTGTTGGCCTTGACTATTCCGGATAAGCCAAAAAGTTCCCTGCAGAAATATGTGACAACCGAAAATGGCCGGAAGAATCTTGAGGTTTAGGTGGATAAAAACGGCGAGCAAAATAATCATGATCCTCAGCGCAAGGCCGGTGATCCATGAACGCAAATTACTTTCTGTTGACCTCCATTGTGTGTTTAATCAGCATGCAGCTGACGGCTTTGCTGGGCCGGTTGTTGTTATTGTTTCCACCTGGTACAGGCCTTGCCGGACGCATCCTCCCGGAATGGAGCGGCAGCCTTCAGCCTAAATGGGACCTGGTTTTATTTTTGGTCTTTATCCTGGCTGCGGTATCAGGTCAGGCGGCGGCATTATTTTGGCTTAAAAAAGATTTAAAGCACGGCCAGTGGCGGCGCGGGGCTTTGCGCTATTTGGGCGCGGAAGCGGTCATGACATTTTTATTGTTAAGCGCGGCCTATAAAATGACCATTTATGACAATAGCCCTTTCCTGGCGCAAAGGGCATTTGCGGTCCTGGCCATTGGCGCGGTATTGATGAAGTTATTCTGGCATGAATTAAATACCATTTCAGGGAAGGCTGCGCGGCTTTTGGCGGATTTAAGCCGTTTGCCCGTGGTGCATTTAGGTGCGGACGCCGGCAGCTTAGTGTTGATCGCGGCGGTCATTTATGTGCCGGGCTTAGACCGTGTTTTGGCCCAGCTCTTTATCGGCGAGCAGTTCCACCATTTTGACTTCTTCCTCATGTCGCCGGGCTGGGCATACTTAAACGGGCAAATGCCGTATGTGGACGCGATTTCCCAATATGGGGTGGGGGTGGTGGCGGTGTTATCACGCCTGGCTTCTTTGTTCGGCGGTTTTGATTATTTGCCGGTGTTAAAAATGCTGATCACGTTGGTCACCGGGTATTATATGCTTTTGTATATTCTTGTGCGTTATTGGCTGGGCAGTATAACGCTGGCGCTGGCCGCGTTTTTCGTTGCCTTTCGCCTGCAGATGTTCCATTACGGGGTCAGCCCCTTGTGCTGGACATACCCTTCGACGACGCCGGTGCGTTTTGGGCTGGACATCGTCTGGCTGGCCTTATTGCTGGCGCATTTGCGCTCCGGGCGCGTGGTGTTTTTGGCCCTGGCCGCAGTGTACAGCGGGGCCGCGCTTTATTACATGACCGCAACCGGGATGTGCGTACTGGCGGCGTTTTATTTTTATTTGGCCGCTTTGCTGGCAGTCCCGCATTTGCGGCGGCATTACTTTCCGGCGCCGCGGGTCTTGGGTCAGGCCGCGGGCTGCGGCATCCTGGCGGTCGCCTGCGCGTTTGGGTTGTTTTGGCTGACCCTGGGGCGCGAGGTATGGAGCAAAACGTTCTGGCATAACATGACGGAATATTTGATGTTCTTTGCCCACGGCCATGCCGGCGGAGTATTGCCGATTTATGAAAGCTTGAAGTACCGCCATTTTTGGGCTTCGTTCATGGGCTTTCTGCTTCCCCTGTCCTATTTGGCGGCTTTACTTTTTATAGGGGCTTTAGTGTGCTTGAAGAAAGTCCGCAATGAGCACTTATTAGCGGCGGTCATTGCCGTCTACGGGCTGGCCAATTATCAATATTATGTCGTGCGCTCAGCCGTCACCAGTTATTATATGGGCGCATTGCCCTTTGTGCTTTTGGCCTGTTTTTGGCTGGCCCTGGCTCTGGAGCATCTGGGGCCTGTCTGGCGCCGCCGCGTCCTGGGGAGCGCGCTGGCCTTGAGCATTTACGCGCTGACGACCAATCACAATTATATCAGTTATCCGAACCTGTTTAATTTTTCCCGCGATCCCATGGTGGATATCACCGTGGCCCAGCGTTACCCGGACCGGCAGGGGTATTTCAACCATTTGGTCAAGCCCATGGCGGAACAGGACAAGCTTCCGGTCAATTCTTTGGGAGAGGTATTTGAAGACATACGCGCGGAAGACAGCTTCAAATCCGACGAAGAACTTAAAAACTATTACCGCGGCGAATTTGATTTCGCGCAAGACGCGCGGCTGATCCAGTCATTGACCAGGGCAGGGGAGAGGGTGGCGGTATTGAGCAGTTTCGAAACCAAAATCCTGTTGCAGGCCAAACGCACGCCGCTTTTCTATCATCTGCCGATGATCACGTCCCAGCCCATGCGCATGAGGGCCTATCCGGCGGACGCGGCGCACAGCCCCAATTTTCTGGCCGACACTTTGCGCCAATTGCAACAGGCCCGGCCGGAATATGTGTTCATCCAACGGATATTCTTGCAGCAGGACGTCCCCGCATCTTATTTGGAAAATAATGCGAACATCACCGCTATTGTCAGGTATGTCCGCGGCCATTATAGTGTGGCCGGGCAGGGGAAATATTTAGCGGCCCTCAAGCGTTACCGGTAATCCTTTTTGAATATATGCCATCTTATTTTTAATAACCCCGCCAATGAAATCAATATGTCCCTCAGCGGCCGTACCGTGGAGCCGTGATGGTGCTTCCAGACGACGCCCATTTCGCCTATGCGCAGGCGATGGAGGATGGCGATATAAATGAGTTCCGTATCAAAGGACCAATCAAAGGTCCGTTGCCTGGTAAAAATGATGTCCGCGGCCTTGGCGTTGAACATTTTAAAACCGCAGGTAAAATCTTTTATATTTGTGCCGGCGCACAGGCAGGACAGTTTTATATAGCCAGTACCCAAAAAGCGCCTGTGCCAGGGTTGTCCGGTCCCCGTAGATCCAGGGCCGTTTTTGCGGTTTCCGATCAGGACATCATATTTGTCCTCATGCATAGACATGAGGAATTGGTCTATCGCATCCAGGGACGTGGACAAATCAACGTCCATGAACAGTTTGTATTTTCCTTTTGAGTGGAGCATCCCATGGCGGACGGCAAACCCTTTGCCGCGGTTTTGTCCGTAAGAAAGGATTTGAATATGACCGCAGGCGCAGGCCTGGGCCTTGGTCAGGGTCTCATCACGGGAACCGTCATTGACCACGATGATTTCATAGACGGCCTTCATGGCGGCCATTTTTTTGTCGACTGTCCGGATGCTGGCCTGGATTTCCTCCGCCTCGTTAAAGGCCGGCATAATGATGGAAAGTTCGATGGGACGATTGGACATGGTTTGGGCGGCAGTCCTGATTTTATTTTTAGGTTGCGGTGCTGTTTAATATCTTTTAATATGAATCAGCTTATCAATATTCTTTGGGTCCTGCAAGCTAAGTCTCCATTGAACAATGAGGGGTGTTATGGCAACCATCGAAGAATTCAAAAAGATTGAATTGATTGTGGCGCAAATTAAGGAAGTCAGGGAGCATCCCAATGCCGACCGTTTGTATGTTCTGCACGTGGACACCGGAAAAGACCTGCGGCAAATTGTCGCCGGCATACGCAAGGCCTATACCCCGGAACAATTGCTGGGCCGGCGCGTTATTTTGGTTGCGAATTTAGAACCGGCCGTCATCCGCGGGGAGGCTTCCAACGGCATGCTCCTGGCGGCTTCTGACGAAAACGGCATGGCCTTGCTGGCGCCGGACAAAGACATTGCGCTGGGCAGCCCCGTGAAATAGACCGTTATGGCAGAACTGTCCCCATTTTTTCTGAAGCAATTCGTCCCTTCGCAGGTGTGCCTGAAGTGCGAGGGGTGTTGCCGTTTTCAGGCGGCTGACTCCATCTGGCGGCCCAAATGGGATAAAAAAGAATTTACGGACGATAACGATTATGTAACGACCATTGTCGACTGCGGCAGGCACCTGTGCCGGTTTTTTAATAAAAGCGACAGCACGTGCCGTGTATACGCGGACCGGCCTTTTGAATGTGTCCTGTACCCGTTTTTGTTATCAAGACATGTTGAAGGAATAAAAGCATACGTGCATTTGGCCTGCCCTTATGTTCAGGATCATCACAGCAGTGCGGCGTTTAATGAATACGTGGAGTATTTACGCGCATTCTTCACACAGCCGCGGACTTTAGATTTCCTGCGCGGCAACAGCCGCCTGATCCACGACTATGCGCCGGTGGAAAATGAACTGCGGTATTTATTTACTTTTGTTTTATGAATTTAATTTCCC
>JACQQW010000135.1 GCA_016206745.1 Candidatus Omnitrophota bacterium
CCATAAGGCAGGGTAAGGCTTTAGCCCCGCACAATACCTTAATTTACGCGCGGGGCGGAAAGGAAGGTCCATATGGATTACATCACATTCATTCTGGATCCACTCAAATCAGTGTTCAGTATTATCAGCAGTTTTGCCCCAACCGTGTTGGGAGTCCTGGCGGCCTTGGTGATCGGCGGTTTAGTGGCGCGAGAGGTGGGTAAGGTGGTTGCTTCCATCCTCAAAAGCGTGCATATCGATAAACTCAGCCACACCATCGGGCTTGGCCATGTGCTTGAAACCGGTGGGATTAAACGCCCTGTCAGCGATTTGATTGCTTATGTCGTTACGGTGGGCGTTACAATCACGGCGCTGGTGATTGCCTTAGGTTATGCGGGCATCACTGTCATTGGGCCGGTCACAGATCCGATCATGGCGTATGTGCCTACCGTCTTAACGGCGGTCATTACGTTGATGGTCGGTATGTTTTTGGCCCATATCGTGTCCGTGTTTGTCCGCTTGGTAGCGGCCAATACGGGTATGCCCAAGCCGGACATGCTGGCCACCTTCAGCAAATGGGCGGTGGTATTCATGGCCATCACGACTTTTGTGAATAAAATCGGCTTTGGGTATTTATTTACCGGTACGCCGTTATTGTTGATGATCGCGGCCTTGGCCTTGGGACTTGCTTTGTCCTTTGGCCTGGGTGGGCGCGAGCATGCGGCCCATTATTTGGATAAGTTGCTCAAAAAGTAAGGTTTTCCCTCAGCCACTCTGTATAGGGCAGGGTGGCTTCCACACATGGCCCCCGCGTTATACTGTCGCACGACGGTAGCGGGGGCCGGTCCTATTTAGAGGCAATTAAATATTGTGTCCCCGGAACATTCATGTTAATATTATTTTTATGGATAAAAGGCAATGCCCCCGGTTTTCTTTTAAGGAATCCATTGCTTATCAAACGGCGCAAGAAGTCCCTTTGGCCGGCAGCTTGTCCGCTGATATCAGCCAGGGAGGGGTCCGTATTCGTATCCAGGAATTCATTGCTCTGCGCACAGTTGTCCATTTGAAGATCCATTTGACCAATCCCGCGCGCGTGGTCCCGGTCAAGGGAGAGGTGGTTTGGGTCAGGGAAGTCCCGCACAGCGAGAGTTATGACGTGGGGATCCGGTTCCTGGAAGCAACACATTTGATGTTTAACGTTGAAAGGAGTCAGTGAATGGCAGAAGAAGCAAAAGCACCGGTGGTTGAGGAAATCAAGAACTGTCCGGCCTGTAAAAAACCTTTGAAAAAAGCCCGCCGGTTTTACCGTAACGGCGCCTATTATTGCAATAATAATTGTTTCAAGAAGGCCCAGGCCGCTGCCAAAGAAGCAACGGCGCCCAAGGAGTGACCGTGCCGCCTTTGTCCGCGCGCGGGTCTGAGCGCCGCCGCCACCCTCGCCTGGAACACAATGTTCCGGTCAAAATTTCCAGCGGTGACGTGGACATTGTCACCGAGACTTCGAATTTAAGCTGTTCGGGCGCGTTTTGCCGCATTGATAAATACATTGCGCCGATGACCAGGCTGAAGTTGAATTTGCTTTTGCCTCTGCGCAAGAACAATAAAATTGCCACCAAACGCATCCATTGCGAAGGGGTGGTGGTGCGTACGGAATCCACTAAAGAAGACGATTCTTTCCTGACGGCAATTTTTTTTAGCGAGATCAGCCCCCGCGATGCCAAAATCGTCAGTGAATTCGTGGAGTCGGTCATTCAAGAACAGAAGCATGGTTAAATCAACCGTCCCTGTACTTTACGAGGACGACGCGTGCATGGTCTTTGATAAGCCGCCCGGGCTTTTGACCATCCCTGCGATCAAAAATGAAGAACATGCGCTGGTTCGTTTGGTCAACGCTCAATATAATACACAAGGGGCTTTGCATCCGGCCCATCGTTTAGACCGGGACACTTCGGGGGTCATTCTTTTTGCCAAGGGAAAAGCCAATCAACGGATTTTGATGCAGGCTTTTAAAGACAAGCGCGTGCGCAAGAATTATGTGGCCTTTGTGCATGGCCATGTGCAGCGGCCTGAGGGGAAAATCCGCATCCCCATTAAAGATTTTTATCAGAGAAAATTTTTACGCCATGCGCCGGCGCAATCGGCCTTGACGAAATACAAGGTCAGGGATTATTATAAAAATTTTACGGTCGTGGATGTCATGCCTGTGACCGGGCGGACCAATCAAATCCGCATCCATTTTGCCAAGATCGGCCATCCGCTGGTGGGGGAAGATAAATATGCGTTCCGTAAAGATTTTGACTTGAGATTTCGCCGTGCGGCCTTGCACGCGGCGAGATTGGAATGGCCGCATCCGGTGACCGGAAAAATGACCGCGATAGAGTCGCCTTTGCCTGTGGATATGGTAAAATTTTTAGAAAATAATACATAGGGGGAATAATGGACACAAAACTCACATTGAATGAATGGTCGGCGCGCTGCCACGGCATTGCCAAAGAAAAAGGGTTTTGGGATAAAGAGCGTAATGTCGGGGAAGCCCTGATGCTCATTGTGACGGAACTGGCGGAAGCCATGGAAGGGCACCGTAAACAGGACGAGGCCAATTTTAAGGAAGAACTGGCGGACGCTTTTATCCGGCTTTTTGACTTGTGCGGCGGCATGGGTATTGATATCGAAAAAGAAATCGCAGCAAAGTCGGAGCGCAATAAGACCCGTCCCTATAAACATGGAAAAATTTGTTAGGAGAAACGGTATGCCTTTACGCTGCATGGTGCTGGCCCTGGCTTTTTTATGCGGATGCGTGACGGTGCAGGTCCCGGGTTATATTAAAGCGGACCATCCGTATGCGCGGAAAATGTATGGCAATTTTGATAAGATCGTCATCGCCGCGCAGAATATTTTGGTCCGCAATGGATGGAAGATCAAAGCCGCCATGGACCCTTCGGTGTATGAGCGCGTGGAAGGGGAAGACGGGAGCACTGATAAAGACATTTTATTTTTTACTGATATTAAACAACATTCCATGGTGCTTTATTCCTCGTACACACACTTAAATGTTTTTATCCACGCCATTGCCGAAGGGGCGCAGGTGGAAATCCGTTACGGCAAGGTGACCCCGTTGCTGGTCAAACAATTCCGCAGCGCCAGAAATGACAAGCTGGCCAACAAGCTATTGGAGCAAATTGAGCAGGAATTATTAGAGACCGAATGATGCCATGGACAAATTCACCCTCACCAGCCATTTTCAGCCCGTGCAAGAACAGCGCGCGGCCTTTGATTTTTTAGCCCGGGGCCTGCAGCAGGGCCACCCGGCCCAGGTGCTGCTTGGCGTCACCGGCAGCGGCAAGACCTTCACCATCGCCAATGTCATTGCCAAACTCAACCGGCCCGCTTTGGTGATTTCCCATAACAAGACCCTGGCCGCGCAGTTGTACAG
>JACQQW010000144.1 GCA_016206745.1 Candidatus Omnitrophota bacterium
GAAGGGTTTGGCTCCTACTTCAAGCATATCACCTGTCAAGGCAAAAACAAGGCCAAAAGGCCGGTTTTGAGAAACCGTTTTCTTATAAAATTATAGAAGAATATTAACACCGTGTGAGGGTTCCAGGATTTTTTTGCTTATTCCACAGGCACTTGGGCCCACAATTGAAAAATCCGGCTGCAGGGCGCATACCATTTGGAAATACGGGCGAAATCGCCGCGCAAATTCATTTTCTTCTGGGTCGTGGCCACAAAAGGGTCGATTTGGCGGTTAAACACGGCGCGCCAAATGGCATCATTAGCGGTAATTAAGAATTCCGCATTGCCGTCTCTACCGGTCTCGGTAATCTTACCATTGCGAAATTTAAAACTGTATGTGTCTCCTGTTTCCTGCAGGCACACAGCCAAATCCATGTTCATGGCCGTCTTGGATCCCAATTCTTGCATTTGCGCATCGGAATTGACCAGACGCACGATTTCTTCAATTTGTTCTTTGGAAAATAATTTATATTTTCTCGAGGACGGACGGGGTGCCGCAGGGGCAGGACCCGTTGGCCCTTGCATATAATGCACGTTTACCAAATCCATCTTGACCTGCTCTTCCAATTCCTGGATCAAGACAAAAGCATGGAATAAATCCGGCCCCATGGCCACAACGCCATGGTTGCGCAGGACCACGATATTGGTTGCTTTTAACTCCTGGATCACCGGCGCCGTGTCCGTCACCGAGGGCGTGGTCTGTTCGACGGATTTGACTTCACCCAAATAAAATTTAGCTTCAAATGTTTTAGGGGTAAACCCCGTATTCGCCAGGAAAAACCCATTGGTATAGGTCGGATGCGTGTGCACCACGGCTTTCACCTCCGGAAAATTCTTATAAATTGCGGTGTGCATCAATTTTTCCGTGGAAGCATTGCCATCGCCAATCACTTCACCCGAAATCCGCATCAACAGAACATCTTGCGGCTTTAAATAACCCAAACACGTCCCTGTGGCGGTAATTAACAATGTGCCGTCATCAACCCGGGCGCTGATATTACCGTTAAATCCGGTGACCAGCCCTTTGTCCCAGAGCAATTTTCCGGTTTCAATGATTTTATTTTTCATAATTATTGTAGAGACGCAAAATTTTGCGTCTCTACTTTAAATATTTTTGTGGCACCCATTCCACCAAAGGAACATAGCCATGCGTCCCTTTGGGCGCGATCGGACTGCCTTCAAACGACAAGACATCTTTAGGGTCCCCCAGAAAACGCGTCCTGGCCTTCGCGGGCAATAATTTCACCGGGACTTTATGCTTCTTTGCTAAAACGGCGCAAATCAATGCGCCGGTATCGCATAAAGCCCCCTTGCCGTCCGCGTATTGGCAGGCCAGATAAACTTCTTTCACCAGCCCTTTGAAAAATAAAAACCCGGCCATATTATCACAAATGACCGTCGGGGTGATGCCTGAAGCCAAAAACGCTTTGGCATTGCTTTTGCCGGCCTCCAAACTTGGGCGGCCTTCGCCAATGAACACATGCGAGGCCCTGGCCGGTTTAATTTTCTTAATGGATTCCGCGGCAAAGACGCCCTGCGCCAGGACAATGGATTTTGACTTATAATCCCGCATGGATCGCTATCGCTTTCGTGATCAATTGATGGGGCACCACATCAAAGGCGGGATAAAACCCTTTTACCTTTGCCCCAAACACGGGTCTTCCGTTGAACGTCAACACCTCTTGAGGATCCCTAAATTCAATGGGCATGTCCTTGCCTGTTTTGACGCCCTTTGAAGGCTGGGTCAACACGATCAATGGGACGCCGAATTCTTTGGCCAATACCGCGATTTGATAACTGCCGACTTTATTGGCCGCATCGCCATTGGCCGCCGAACGGTCGGAACCGATGATGATTTTATTGACCCTGCCTTCCGCCATCAAAAGTCCAGCCACATTGTCCGGCACAAGCGTCACCCGCGCTTTGGCCTGCCGCAATTCCCACACGGACAAGTTGGCGCCCTGCAGGTAAGGGCGC
>JACQQW010000137.1 GCA_016206745.1 Candidatus Omnitrophota bacterium
AACGTCTCCCTGCTTCTCTGCCTTCAAAAACGCGGAAATCGCAGAACTGATGTCCTTAAAGGAAGCCGGATAAAAATCCCAAACATCAACAGACAGATTTACAATCAAAGATTTCTTATCCAGCCGTTTTACCTTGTAATGCTGATGCACGTGGCCGCAGAAATTCCAAGGCACCGATAGATCAGCGTCTTCTGGTTTATGAAACATGCAAATATCTTTAGCGCCATAATGGATATACATCTTAGTTATGATCGCATTGAGACTGTTGTTCCGGTCATGGTTACCTTTAATAAATATGAACTTGCCGTTTAGCCTCTTTTCAAATTGCAGGGCTCTCTGCTCCCCGCCCTCTTTCCCGCCTTTAAAGATAAAATCGCCGAGGAAAAACACAGTATCCTCGGGCTTGACCCGCTCATTGTGCTTGCGGATAATCGTTTCATTCATTTCCTCAGCAGTTTCAAAAGGCCTGCCGCAATAGCGAATGATATTGAAATGGGAAAAATGATAATCTGATGTCCACCAGTAATTCATTGCTTGATCCTGCTTATTTATTTTCTACCGGCCATAAAATATCATAATGAACACTGCGTCCCTTACCGGACAATTGGCGCAATAACTTTTTTTCGAGCATGTCCGAGATCTCACGAAACGCGGTCGCCCTGCTAGTACTTGCTAAGCTCACGTATTTACGAGTTGTTAATCCACCGACAAATTCGCCTTGTCCTTCATCCAATAAGCGGTTAAGTACTTTCTTTTGACGCTCATTAAGCTCCGTCTGCGCATGCTGTGCCCAAAAATCAGCTTTTAGCAATACTTTACCAATGATTTTATTAGATTTCCCGATGGCCCGTTGATAGCAACTTAAAAACCAACAAAGCCAATCTGTCAAATCCAGATTCTTGGCCTTAGAGGATTGCTCAAGGATCTTATAGTAGTCGTCTCTTTCTTCCATGATCTGCGAAGAAAAACTGTAATATCGTACTTTAAGCTTTTCATCCTGAGCTAAAGCCATATCCGTCAGACTGCGCGCAATACGACCGTTGCCATCTTCAAACGGATGAATCGTCAAGAAATAAAAATGTGCGATACCTGCTCGCAACAGACCATCAATATTTGAATGACTTTCCTTCCACCATTGAAAGAATTGGCGCATTTCGGCTTCAACAGCTTCTCCCGGAGGCGCTTCAAAATGAATCCGTTCGCGCCCCATAGGTCCTGAGACAACACGCATGGGATCTTGGCCTCGCCATTGCCCAACCCGAATCTTATGAAGCCCTGAGTAGCCTGTCGGAAATAGCGCGCCATGCCAACCCATTAATCGTTGTTTATTAATGGTCTTGTCGAAATTTTGTGTCGCATCTAAGACGATTTCTACTATGCCATCAACAGACCGGGAGGATCGACCTAACCCCGCTGTCGGAAGTCCTAAATGCCGAGCGACAGAAGATCGCACCATTTGCAAATTCAATAGCTCTCCCTCAATTTCTGAAGTTTTGATAACCTCTTCTGTTAAAATGTAAGATTGGGCCTCTTCCTCAAGCTTAAATCCCAATCGTTTAACACGCCCTAACAAATCCCCTTGAGCAAGTCTTGCTTGCCCTAAAACAGTTAAAAGAGACTTGCTATCCCAAGTAAATTGCGGCCATGTCGAGTGTTGCCAGATATATTTCATGAATACTCCCTTTAAAAAGTGAAGCGATTAAGCTCTATAATCGCCTCATAATATGACACAATAATAGCACCTAATCGCTTCAAAAGCAATTATATTTTTTAGATCTAAAAGGTGGGGTTATTTACGCTTCTCAAGGCCCGGCAACAGCCTCAATCAACTTTTCCATCATGCGTCTATACTGTGGCCAATGGCCACCCGTAAGTCTCCAAAAGCACGCGGAGTTTGCGGGGAGGATTTCCGAAGAAATTGCCGTTTGCGGCGTTGTTTTCGCTGTTTTCAGCCATTTGATAGTCCCTTAAAACACAATTTTTCTCTTACTATCAGACACTGCCTCACCAATCATAAACGATTCAACTTTCTTTGACCGCAAACAGGCGCGCACGCCATTCACATCTTGCGCATCCACGACCAGCGCAAAGCCAATGCCCATGTTGAAGGTGTGGTACATGTCATGCCCAGGCACATGGCCCTCGTCCTGGATCAATTGAAAGATGCGCGGCACGGGCCAGGCGCCTTTTTTGACTGTAAAGGCCAGGCCTTTGGGCAAAATTTTGGTCAATTTCTCATACCAGGCCCCACCAGTCATGTGCGCCATGCCTTTGACCGTGAATTTCTCCAATAATGCCAGCACCGGTTTGACATAAATGCAGGTGGGTTTGAGCAAAATTTCCGCGTACATTTTTTGTTTGGCCGGGGTCAGCGCTTTACGCGCCAGCGAATAGCCGTTGGAATGCAGTCCCGAAGACGGCAGGCCGATGAGCGCATCGCCCGGACGGATAGCGGAGCCGTCGATGATTTTATCGCGGTCAACAATTCCGACGGTAAATCCGGCCAGATCGTATTCTTCGCCCTTGTACATGTCCGGCATCTCGGCGGTTTCCCCGCCGATCAAGGCGCAGCCGGACAAACGGCACCCAGCCACAATCCCTTCCATGACTTCCTTCATGGTTTTGGGGTTGAGCCGTCCGGTGGCCATATAATCCAAAAAAAACAAAGGCCTGGCACCGGCGCATAAAATGTCATTGACGTTCATCGCCACCAGGTCAATGCCCACGGTGTCATGCTTACCGACCAAATCCGCCACCAGCAATTTAGTGCCGACCCCGTCCGTCGAGGAAACCAAGACCGGATTTTTAACCCCGCGCCGGTCCAAACCAAACAAAGCACCGAAAGACCCTGGCCGGTTGAGCACCGCCTTCGTCAGCGTCTTGCCGGCCATTTTCTTGACGTCGTCAACAAATTTATTGGCCCTGGCGATGTCCACCCCGGCTTTTTTATAGGTCAATGTTTCAAACATTTTATTGCTTTAACTGCCCCATGGCGGCCATCCATTCCTCAAGATGATAGACCTGCTTGACCTGATTGTTCTGGACGGTGTGGATATCGATGGTCATGATCTTAAATGATTTGGAACCATCCAAAGACAGACCCATAAAATCACCTTTTGGAGAACCGGAAGCAATGGATCTGACGACGACCTTATTGCCCTCCTGAAGCATTTCCTGTATTTCCCATTTCAAATCGGGAATCAGTTTCCAAAAGAACTGGACTTGGCCAATCAATTGGGCCTTACCCTTTGTTTCGGAGGTATTGATGGATTGAAAATCATCCGCCAAAAGGCCGTTCATTATTTTCGCCGCATCCGCGTGTTTATTGACTGTCAGGCAGTCGGTATACAAAATCCTTACCACCTCTTTTAAATTCTCCATTTTGACTCTCCTTTCTTACCCCAGGGTTGACGGTAATCATAAGTCCTTTTTAACGTAATCAATGCCGTTTTGAAATATTTGCGCGCCGCCGCCGAATTCGCTTTTTCTGGGCAGGCGCGTCCAGAAGGGGTGTTGTTCAAAGGCAAAATGGCGTTCGGGGTGGGGCATCAGGCCAAGCACCCGTCCGGTTGGGTCGCAAATGCCGGCAATGTCCTCTATGGAACCGTTGGGATTGTCCGGATAGGACGGCTTGCTGCCGTCGGGCGCGCAGTAACGGAACACGATTTGTCCATTGGCTTTTAACCGGCTTAATATTCTATCGTTTTTGGGGATAAATTTCCCCTCGCCATGCGCCACCGGCAAATAAATTTGGGCAGGCATCCCTTTGGCCCACACACATTGACCGGCGTTCACGGACAAATGGGTCCAGCGCGCTTCAAATTTTCCGGAGTCATTGTGAAATAAAGTGGCCTCTTGGACTTCATCGCCGGCGCTGGCCAAACCCGGCAGGATACCGGCCTTGGCCAAGATTTGAAAACCATTGCAAATGCCGATGATCAATTTACCGTCCCGGATAAAGCGGCGCAAATCGTCTCCCAGCCTTAAGCGCAATTCATTGGCCAAAATACGCCCCGAGGCGATGTCGTCCCCATAGCTAAACCCGCCGGAGAGGGCAAAAATATGAAAATCCTTAAGCGCCGCTTCTTTGCTGGTCAAAGTTTTAACATGCGCCTGGGTGACGTCAGCTCCAAAACGGCCGAAAGCATAGGCGGTTTCTTCATTGCAATTGGTCCCGGCAGTGCGCAAGACCAGAACTTTTGGTTTTTTGATCATATTTGTACAGACGCAGCAATGCTGCGTCTCTACCAATGTCATTTCTTCTTTAAATAAAATTTCTTGATGATTTTGATGACCTCTTCCGGAGTGTTCACGGTCTGGATAATGCCCAGGTCCGGCGGGTCAATGCAATGTTCATGCAGCACTTTGCCGTTAAACCAATCCAACAGTCCCTGCCAGTACTCCGTCCCATAAAGGACCACCGGAAATGGCTCCATGCGCTGGGTCTGGATCAGCGTAATGCTCTCCGACAATTCATCCAAAGTGCCGTACCCGCCGGGAAAAATCACGAACGCTTTGGCGTATTTGACAAAACACACCTTGCGGCAAAAAAAATAATGGAAATTAATTAAATGATTAATATA
>JACQQW010000012.1 GCA_016206745.1 Candidatus Omnitrophota bacterium
CCTTTATATAGGGTCTTGATATGGGCGTATTCGTCGTTGGCGTGGATCACCCCGTGTGCGCCCCAGCCCGTCGAGAATGCCGGGATGCCGTAATCCTGAAAAAAGGTGATGACCGTCGCTCCCTGGCTGCCTTTGAGCTGGGCCTTGGTCCCCATGTTCCGGCAGACATCCACATAAATTTTGACAAACGGGTGCTTGGGGTCTATTTGATACGGCTTCTGGCTGTCGTCGATAATGACTTTAAAATCTTTGGTCTCTTTACTGACAATGCGTTTGACCTCTTTTAACACCCCTGCCGCGGTCATGCCCGGCATGAAACGGACATCCAGGGCGAATTCGCAAAAATCCGCCACCATGTTCACCTTGTCCCCGCCGCGTATGGTGCCGATATTTTTCGTCGGGGGCACCAATGAAGGGTGTTTGCGGAATTTGAATTGATGGTCTTTCAAACGGTTAATGACCCGCGCCGCAATTTCAATGGCATTGACCCCCAGCCAATTATACGCGCCATGCGCCTTCTTGCCGAAAATCTGCACCCGGGAATGGAACAGCCCTTTTTGGGCGATGATGCAATCAAATTCTTCGGAGTCGGTGATTAAAGCGACACCAGGCCTTAAAATGCCTTTTTCCAATAAGGGGCGGATGCCCTGATGGCTCCCGGTCTCTTCATCGACCGTGGCCGCGTAAATCACATCGTATTTTAAACGCGCGCCGTCCTCCACTAAACTGCGCATGACCTCCATGCCCACCGCGGCATTGCCTTTGTCATCGCTGGCGCCGCGGCCATAAATGCGCCCCTGATGGATTTGCCCGCCGGTGGGATCAAATTTCCAGCCGGTCCCGAAGGGCACGGTGTCAATGTGCGGTGTGATTAAAATCGACCCTGCAGCCGCTTGTTTGCGCGGCAGGGTCCCCTTCAAGGTAGCGATCACATTAGGACGGTCCTTGGCAAAGCAATAGGTTTTGACCTCCAAACCCAGCGACCGCATGTCCCCTTCGATAAATTTGGACACCGCCAATTCATTGCCCGGCGGATTGACCGAGTCGAAGCGCAAAAGTTTTTGGGTCAGTTTAATAAGGCGGGCTTGGTTGATCATGACCGCGATTATAACATACGCTTTTAAGAGGCCGACAACTTTTCTTTCAAGTCATCCGGGATGGCGGTAGGTTTGAACTCCGGATTGAGGCAGGCCAAAGACACCTGCGCCTCCACGATCAAACGCCCGTCTTTTTTGTCCGTGATTTTCTGGTCAAAGACCAGTTGGACGGCGGTGGCCTTGGTCAGCGATGCGGTGCATATAAGGGTGTCCCCATAACGGGCAGGCGAACGGTAAGTGACATTGCATCGGCGCACGGCATAATTTAAGCCGCGGCCTTTAAACATCTGCACGCTTAAACCCTTTTGTTCCAGGAATTCGGTACGGGCCTCTTCCAAATAACACAAATACTGGCCGTAATATACAATCCCACCGGCATCAGTGTCATGATAGTAAATACGTTTTTCCATTTAATTATCTTACACAAGCCTATCGCAAATATCGACAAAATTCTGGATATTCAATTCTTCCGGCCGGGATTTGGGTGGAACTTTTAAACTTTCCAGGACCCTGGTCAGGCGTTCTTTGGGGACCATTGAGGACAAAGCATTTAGAATGGTCTTGCGCCGCCGGGTAAAAGCGGTGCGGATCAACCGAAACAACATCTGTTCGTCTTTGGGATGATATGGGGACTGACGGGAAAAGGCCATACGCACAAAACAGGAGTCCACTTTGGGCGCAGGCTGAAAGCAGGTGTTTTTAATTTTAAAAAGCGCCTGTGTGTCCGCGTGATACTGCGCGAAACAGGACAATGCGCCATAGTCCTTATTGCCCGCCTGTGCCGCTAAACGCCGGCCGAATTCCAGCTGCACGGTCAAATACGCCGATGTGATGTTCTGACGGTGATTGATCAGTTTCTCAACAATGGGCGTGGCAATGTAATAAGGAATATTGCCGACCACCTTATTCTTTGCTTTAAAATCCCATTTTAGAAAATCGGCATGGACTATATCGACGTTTGAATTTTCAAATTCAGCCTCTAAAGGCGCGATCAGGTCTTTGTCTTTTTCTATGGCTATCACCCGTTTGACCCTGGGCGCGATTAAACGCGTCATGATCCCCTGCCCCGGACCGATTTCAATCACCATGTCATCGGCGTTTAAACCGCAGCTGTCGATGATTTTTTGTTGAATACGGCGGTCTATGAGGAAGTTTTGGCCTAAATATTTTTTAGGCCGGTGCACTACTTTCCCTCCCCTGCACCATATGGTGCAGGGAGGCCAGGCAGGGGGGAAGTCAGGCGGCAGGCGAGCTTAATGGCGGCAATCATGGAGGACGGGTCGGCAATGCCACGGCCGGCAATGTCATAAGCGGTCCCATGCACCGGCGAGGTGCGAACGAAAGGCAAACCAGCGGTAAAATTGACCAAATCTTTAAAATACATGCCTTTTATCGGTGCCAAACCCTGGTCATGGTACATGGCCACAATGCCGTCGAAGCCTTTGTCATGGCAAAAAAATGTGTCCGCGGGAAAAGGCCCCTCGGCTTTTATACCCTGGTCATGGGCTTTGTTGATTGCGGGTAAAATTTGACTGATGTCTTCACGTCCCAGTAACCCGCCCTCACCGGCATGCGGGTTTAAACCTAAGACCGCGATGCGCGGCCGGCGGATGTTAAAACGCTGCCGCAGTGTTTCCTGCATCAATTCAATGCAATCCAGCACCGCTTTTTTAGTGATTAAACCAGGCACATCTTTGAGCGGCACATGGCGGGTCACTAAAGAAAGACGGATTTTATCCGACACAAACATCATGTCAAAACGTTTAACTCCGAATACCCCGGCCAGATATTCGGTGTGCCCCCGAAAACCTTTGATGTAACGGCTGACCGCCTCTTTGGACAAAGGCGCGGTGACCAGGGCATTGATGGCCCCGTTTTTAATCAAGTCCACGCCTCTTTCCAGGGATTTTAAAGCCCCTTCGCCCGGTGTTTTATACTCAATGCCGGCAATACCTGCCGGCACTCCCTTTAAAAGCATTTTATCGCCGATGCAGACAAATTTTCCCAGACGCGAAAGTCCCGGGTGCTTAAGGGCTTTACGGATGACCTCCGGGCCGATCCCTTGGGGATCGCCCATGGTGATGCC
>JACQQW010000142.1 GCA_016206745.1 Candidatus Omnitrophota bacterium
GTTCGGCGGACAGACCCCATTGAATTTGGCCCGCCGCCTGCACCAGGCCGGTGTGCCCATTATCGGCACATCGGTGGACTCCATTGATCTGGCGGAAAACCGCGAACATTTCGCCAGGCTCATCAATGCATTGAACATCGCCCAGCCGGCCAATGCCGCGGCCACATCTAAAGACGAGACTTTGGCCGCGGCCGGGCGCATCGGTTATCCGGTCTTGGTCCGCCCGTCTTATGTTTTGGGCGGGCGCGCCATGCGCATTGTTTACGACGAGGAGTCCTTAAAGTCATTGCTGGATGAAGTCCACAGTGTTTCGCGCGGCCATCCGGTGCTGATCGACAAATTCCTGGAAGACGCGCAGGAAGTGGATGTGGACGCCATTTGTGACGGCGCAGAGGTCTTTATTGCCGGGATCATGGAACACATTGAAAATGCCGGGATCCATTCGGGCGATTCCGCTTGCGTACTGCCGCCGCATACGCTGGGTGAAGACATTATTAAGACCATTAAGAACCATACGGTGCGCCTGGCCCAAGCCTTAAAAGTGGTGGGCCTGCTCAACATCCAGTTCGCGGTCAAAGGCCGGCAGGTTTATGTGCTGGAAGTCAACCCGCGCGCCTCCCGCACGGCCCCGTTTGTGGCCAAGGCCACAGGTGTGCCGGTGGCCAAGATCGCGGCGCAAATCATGGCGGGCAAAAAGTTAAGCGATTATGAATTGCCCAACCCCGGAGATTTGAAATATTTTGCCGTTAAAGAATCGGTCCTGCCCTTCAGCCGTTTCTCCGGCGTAGACATTATTTTGGGTCCGGAAATGAAATCCACCGGCGAGGTCATGGGCACGGCCCCGACCTTCGGCGCGGCCTTTGCCAAAGCGCAAATGTCCGCCAACCAGGCCCTGCCCAAACAAGGCGCGGTCTTTATCAGCGTCAATGACAGTGATAAACGCCAGGCGGCGTTCCTGGCCCAAAAGCTGGCGGATTTGAAACTCAAGATTTTAGCCACCAAAGGAACGGCAAGGGTGTTGCGCCGCGCCGGCATACCGGTGGCCATTGTCGATAAGCACCAAGAGGGAGACAATAATGCCTTGACCTTGGTCAAAAAAGGTGAGATAAATTTAATTATCAATACGCCTTCCGGCAAAAAGAGCCAGTCCGATATGCGCTCCATCCGGGCCGCGGCGATTTTGCGCAACATCCCCTGCATCACCACTGTGCAGGGCGCCTGGGCCGCGGTCAACGGCATTGAAGCCATTATTAAGGAAGAATTTACGGTCGAACCATTGCAAAGTTTATATCAAAATAATGTAGGGGCGGCCCCCTGTGGCCGCCCAGGGCAGGCCCAGGGGCCTGCCCGTACAGGATAATTATGTGCGGCATCGTCGGTATTTCCCATCATAAAGAAGCGGGTAAAATGGCTTTCCTGGGGCTTTATGCCCTGCAGCACCGCGGGGAGGAGGCCGCCGGCATTGTCACCTATGACGGCAAAGACACCCATGTCATTAAAAGGACCGGCCTGGCCGTGGACAATTTCGATGAGGACAATATCGGCAAATTGAAAGGGCATGTGGCCATCGCCCACACGCGTTATTCCACCACCGGCGGATCCAATATCAAGAATACCCAGCCGATTTTAGTCACCCACCGGAAAAAACCGATCGCCCTCGCCCATAATGGAAACTTGACCAATACCGAAGGGTTGTATGCCAAACTTGAAGATGAAGGTTCTATTTTTCAAACCTCAATGGATTCCGAAATCATCGTGCATTTATTGGCCAAGTCTTCCAATGGGGACTTAAAGACCTGGTTTACAAAAGTGCTGGCGCAGTTAAAAGGCGCGTTTTCCACCGTGTTCTTGTACGAAGACCATATTATCGGCGCGCGCGACCCCCAGGGCTTTCGGCCTTTATGTTTGGGTAAATTAGGCGATGGTTATATCCTGGCCTCGGAGAGCTGCGCCTTTGACCTGATGAAAGCGGAATTTGTGCGTGAAGTCCAGCCCGGAGAGGTGGTCATCATCAAAGGCAATAAAATCGAATCGGTTTTTTTGCCCGGCGCGCCAAAGGAAAGCAAGGCGTATTGCATTTTTGAGAATGTTTATTTCGCCAGGCCCGACAGCCATATTTTTGGCGATAATGTTTACCAGGTGCGCAAACGTTTGGGCGCGCAACTGGCCAAAGAGCACCCGGCGCAGGCGGATTTTGTCATGGGGATCCCGGACTCGGGTAATTACGCGGCTTTGGGTTATGCGCAGGAACTGGATATCCCTTTTGAGATCGGCATGATCCGCAACCATTATATCGGACGGACCTTTATCCAACCCACGCAGTTTCTGCGGGACTTCCGCGTGCGGGTCAAGCTCAATCCCATCCGTGAAATGATCAAGGGCAAACGGGTGATCGTGGTCGAGGATTCCATCGTGCGGGGCACCACGTCGCGCAACCGCATCCAGGAAATCCGCGAGGCGGGGGCCAAAGAGATCCACATGCGCATCTCCTGCCCGCCGATCATTTCCCCCTGTTTTTACGGGATTGATTTTCCGTCCACCAAAGAATTGATCGCGCACAATAAAACGGTCCAGGAAATCGCCGGTTTCATCAAAGTCGATTCCCTGGGGTATTTGAGCCTGGAAGGAATGCTTTCGGTCATGAAGGAAAAAGGTTCGTTTTGCACGGCTTGTTTTACGGGCAAGTACCCGGTCCCCATTCCTAAGAACACCGATAAACTGCAATTGGAGTGTAGGGGCGCATAGCATGCGCCCGTAAAATTATGAGCAAATTCATTTTCGTCACCGGCGGCGTGGTTTCCAGTTTGGGCAAAGGCATTGCCGCGGCGTCTTTGGGCAAGCTGTTGGAAGCCCGCGGCCTGAAGACCGCCATCATCAAATGCGACCCTTACCTGAACGTGGACCCCGGCACCATGAACCCTTTCCAGCATGGGGAAGTCTATGTCACCGATGACGGCGCCGAGACGGACCTGGACCTGGGCCACTATGAACGCTTTACCAATGCGGTGCTTTCCAAAGACAGCAGCATCACCGCCGGCAAAGTTTATTATACGGTGATCACCAAAGAACGCCGTGGGGATTATTTGGGCAAGACCGTGCAGATCATCCCCCACATCACCGATGAAATCAAAGAGCGCCTCAAGAAAGTCGCCAAAAACAGCGGCGTGGACATCACCATCGTTGAAATCGGCGGCACCGTGGGGGACATCGAAAGCCTGCCGTTCTTGGAAGCCATCCGCCAATTGCGCTGGGAACTGGGGGAGCATTACGCGCTGAACATCCATGTGACGTTATTGCCGTATATCCGTTCCGCCGGCGAGCAAAAAACAAAGCCCACCCAGCATTCGGTGGGGCGCTTGCGCGAGATCGGGATCATCCCGCAAATCCTGCTCTGCCGCACGGAGAAATCCATAACCCAGGAACAGCGGGAGAAAATCGCCCTGTTTTGCAATGTGGACGTGGAAGCGGTGATCGAAGCGCTGGACGTCAGGCACATTTATGAAGTGCCCGCGGCCTTAAAAAAGGAAGGCCTTGATGACCTGGTGCTAAAGAAGCTCAATATCAAATTGCCCGACCGCGGCCTTAAGCAATGGGAGGAAGGTGTTTTAAAACGCCTGCGGTCTCCGGCGAAGGAAGTAAAAATCGCCGTGGTCGGTAAATATATTGCCCTGCAGGACGCCTATAAATCCATTTACGAGGCGCTGGCGCACGGCGGCATTGCCAATAACGCGAAAGTCCATATAATCAGAATTGATTCTGAAGAAATGGAAAAGACAGACCCTAAAAAATTGCTTAAAGACGCGCGCGGGGTCTTGATCCCCGGGGGTTTTGGCGGCCGCGGCATTGAAGGCAAGGTCCGCGCCGTGCAATATGTGCGGGAACATAAAATCCCGTTCTTTGGGATTTGCCTGGGGATGCAAATCGCCACGATCGAATTTGCCCGCAATATGTGCGCGCTCAAAGACGCCAATTCGACGGAATTCGACAAGGAAACAAAGTGTCCGGTCATCAGTTTGATCGAAGAGCAGAAGAAGGTCAAGAATTTAGGGGCTTCCATGCGCCTGGGCGCGTATACGTGTGTGATTGAAAAGGGAACAAAGGCCTTTGAGGCGTATAAATCGGCCAAGATTTTTGAGCGCCACCGTCACCGCTATGAATTTAATAATGTGTACCGCAGCGCGCTGGAAGGGAAGGGGCTGGTGATTGCCGGGCGCAACCCGGAGCGGGACTTGGTGGAAATCATCGAGATCAAGGACCACCCTTGGTTTGTCGGCTGCCAGTTCCACCCTGAATTTAAATCCAAGCCGGATGCGGCGCACCCATTGTTCCGGGCCTTTGTCGCCGCGGCCCTGGCCGGCGAGAAAAATTGACATG
Organism: Candidatus Omnitrophota bacterium; assembly: GCA_016206745.1. GTDB lineage: Bacteria > Omnitrophota > Gorgyraeia > Zapsychrales > Fredricksoniimonadaceae > JACQQW01. The sequence goes on from JACQQW010000142.1 coordinate 4,375, forward strand.
AATTTAATTGCGCGGGTGGCGGAA
>JACQQW010000013.1 GCA_016206745.1 Candidatus Omnitrophota bacterium
ATCTATACCCCTGACAGATCCGTTTCTATATGCCTTAAGGCGCCTGTCCGATTCCGCAGCCCAAGCGCGTTCAACGGTAAGGTCAGGTTTATTGAGGCTCGCTATGAGGCTTTCGATCAGGCGAATGCGTTTAAGCGGGTTTAGTTTAAATATATTTTGTTCGATGATTTTTATAGTCATAAGCGTTCTCTCCTTTTTTATAAGAATATCATAGTTGGAGAGGAAGTCAAGAAAGGGTATAAAAAAGTGTATAAAAAGTGGCGGATGCGGGCGGCAGCCAGAATGAAACGTTGATTATTACCGAAACCGCCTCGATTGCCGATGACGGTACCCTTGCTTTGGAGACCATTGACATGAGCCATGGCGACAGTACGTATACTTTAAAAAACCGCCGCGGCAGCGCGCAGACATTTATTTTGCAGTACACGGGATATTAGAAACGGGGGACAAAATTGAAAGAATTAAAGGTCCGCATCGAAAGGTCATGGATTAAAATGCTGCGGCATGTCCTTTGGGGAATTTGTCTTCCGTGTATTCCACCAGCACATTATGTCTGTCTTTAATGGAAAGCAATTTACGGTAGACATCTTGTCTGCTGGCGCTGTGGGTAATCAATCTGCCGGAGATAGGTGTTGTGGTGGTCTCATCGATCTTATCAACAGCCACCAAAATCCACTGGCGGGGGAATCTTTTTTTAATGCTTTTGATTTTAATGGAGCGCATAATTTTTGACCTCCATTTATAAAATAACACGTATGAGCTTAATGTCAAGAATTAAAAGCCCGCCGCAGAATTGAGGGCATGAAAATGGGCATGAAAAATCCGTTTAAAATCGCCTTAAGTCCATGTTTAACCGGGCCATTGTCTGGGGCAGGTTTGAAGGCTTTAATCCGGCGATATTCACAAATCATTCTGGACAGTCCTGCGTAAATCTGGTATAAAAAGTTTCCCTTTAGGGCCATTAGCTCATCCGGTAGAGCATCTGACTCTTAATCAGAGGGTGGCAGGTTCGAGTCCTGCATGGCCCACCAATTGCCTTTGCAATTGGTGCCGATTATATTTGCAATAGCACGGCATATTAAAGCGGGACAAATGCAGATAGTGACCGAGAAATTGACGGTGGATGAATTAAAACAAATGGCCGCCGGCCTGTTTGGTAATTTGGTCAAGGCGGTGGTCGATGTGGATCAAGGGACCATTGCCGTTGACGCGGAGCTTCATTCCGATCTTGAGGCCCTGCTCCTGGAAAACGGTTCAAAACAAAAAAGCCTTTGGGGAATTAATTTTTATCCGGAAATGGCAGGGGACGGGTTTGTGGAATTTGATTCAATGATCAACATGCGGCCCTCTCAAGGGAATAGAAGCCGCGCCGTAGAAAGCAAAGAACTTCAGGAAAAGATTCTGCAGGTCGTTAAGAAAAGGATTCCGTGATGGGGCTGCAGCATAAATCCCTGGCCCAGGGACGCTGGGGTCAGTTGAGTTTCCTTGAACAAATGGCCAATATTGGCGGTGAAGTAGAGCGCGCTTTAAACTGGCGGGCCAAAAATAATGCGTCCTATGCGGATCTGGCTTTTGAGCGCAGTCTTGAATTGTTGGATATGGCGCTTGATAATCCCGGGAATATCACGCAGCTTAAAGAACTTGCCCGGGTCAGGGAAGCCCTGGTCGATTATTTTTTTGGGACAAATGAATACAAATCCACGGAAGCGTTGTGGAGAAGCTATTTTTTATGCTTCACTTACGCTGCCCGTAGAAATTTCTAAATATGGACATTAAACCTTTACAACAAAAAGCCGTAATGTTCCGCCGTGACATTCTAGAGACCCTGGAATGCGCCGGGTCCGGCCATCCGGGCGGGTCCTTGTCCGCGGTTGAAATCATGCTGGCCCTGTACGGCCACGCCATGGACCATAAGCCATCGGACCCGCAATGGGAAGAGCGGGACCGTTTGATCGTTTCCAAAGGCCATGTCTCGCCGGTGGTTTATGTGACGCTGGCCAATTTCGGATATTTTCCCAAAGAAGAGCTGAAAACGTTCCGCAAATTCGGCGCGCGCTTGCAGGGCCATGTGCACACCAAAGTCCCGGGGGTTGAATTTAGCACCGGGTCATTGGGGCATGGCCTTTCTTTTGCCAATGGCATTGCCTTGGGGGCCAGGATGCGCGGCAGGGATTTCAGGGTCTATTGCCTCATGGGCGACGGGGAAATCCAGGAAGGCAGCGTATGGGAAGCGGCCATGACCGCGGCGCACCATAAATTGGACCATGTCTGCGCCATTGTGGATTATAATAAAGTGCAGGAAAACGGTCCGGTCAATGAAATCAAGAATTTGGAACCTTTGGGCAAAAAATGGCAAGATTTCGGCTGGCATGTCTTTGAAGTCAACGGCCATGACCTCAATGATTTGATCGGCGCTTTGGATGAATTCAAGGACATTAAAGACAGGCCCA
>JACQQW010000151.1 GCA_016206745.1 Candidatus Omnitrophota bacterium
GCCCTTGCCCGTGCAGCCATGGGCCATGGCATCGGCTTTTTCTTTTTTAGCCACCGCCACCTGATGTTTGGCGATCAAGGGGCGGGAAAGTGCCGTGGCCAAAAAATATTTGCCTTCGTATGCCGCATTGGCCTTGATCGCCGGGAACACATAATCTTTGACGAATTCTTCTTTTAAGTCCAGGATATAAACCCTCGACGCGCCGGTACTCAGCGCGCGTTTTTCAATCCGCTTAAAATCACTGCCCTGGCCAACGTCCGCCATAAAAGCCACGACTTCATAACCTTTGTCTTTGAGCCAGCGGATCAAGCAGCTGGTGTCCAACCCGCCTGAGTATGCAAGAACGACTTTTTTCATTGTATCTCCCAAATATCTGTTTGCGTATTTTCCTCTTATCCCTGAACTAAAATCGTATTCTTTTAACATTTCAATGTCCGGATTTTAACAAATACAACAATACCGCCTTCTGCGCGTGCAGACGGTTTTCCGCCTGGTCGAAAATCACGGAATGCTTGCCGTCGATGACGTCCGCCGTGACTTCCAGCCCGCGGTGCGCCGGCAGGCAATGCATAAAAATATAATTTTTAGCGGCATCTTTAAGCAAATCCGCGTTGATCTGATACCCTTTAAAATCCTTGGTCCGTCTGGCCGTTTCTTGCTCCTGCCCCATGCTCACCCACACGTCGGAGTAAATGATCTGCGCTCCCTTGACTGCCGCCTGCGGGTTGCGGACGCATTCAATGGCCACCCCATTTTTACGGGCAATGGTCCGCGCCACTTTTAAAATTTCCGGATCAGGGTCATGCCCGGGGGGGCCCGCGAAACGCACATTCATCCCCACCTTGGCACAGGCAATCATCAGGGAATGGAACACATTGTTCCCATCGCCCACATAGGCCAAAGTCAAACCTTTCCATTTGCCGAACTGCCCACGGATGGTTTGAATATCCGCCAGCGCCTGGCAGGGATGGTGCAAATCGCACAAAGCGTTAATGACCGGCACATCCGCGTGTTCGGCTAATTCGACCATATCGCTGTGATGGAAGACCCTCGCCACAATGCACTGCACATAACGCGACAAGGTCTTGGCCACGTCATACGTGGACTCGCGTTTGCCCAAGCTGATTTCATCCGGACCCAAATACAGCGAATGCCCGCCCAATTGATGGACCCCGACGGAAAATGAGACGCGGGTACGGTTGGAAGGCTTTTGAAACACCAAAGCCACGGTCTTGCCTTTTAAATCCGCGCGCAGTTTTCCCTTTTGCTTTTTTAATTGATCGGCGCAGTCAATCAGCGCCGCCACTTGCGCGTCGGAATAATCCAATAATGTGATTAAATTCTTTTTTCCTTTCACCTTTGACCTTTCAGCTTTGACCTTCTAAAACTTTATCCAAAATAAAAATCGCTTTGTCGATTTGCCGCTTGGTGACGTTCAAGGCCGGCATGATCCGCAGCACATTGCCCTGGGTGCAATTGATAATCAGCCCCCGGCTTAAGCATTCCTTGAACACCTTGTCTGCTTCTATCGTCAACTCTACGCCGATCATGAGCCCAAGGCCGCGGATCTCTTTAATGATGAGATATTTGGCTTTGAGGTCCTGTAACTTATTGACCAAATAGGGGCCTAGTTTTTTGACATTGGCAAGCATTTTATAGCGGTGAAGAGCTTTGATCACACCCAGCGCGGCCTTGCATACCAACGGACTTCCGGCGAAAGTAGAACCATGCATGCCGGGTTTAAACACATCCGCCAGTTCTTTTTTGACGATCATGCATCCGATGGGCAGACCGCCGCCCAATGCTTTGGCCAGGCACATCACATCCGGCACAATGCCATAATGCTTGAAACAAAACGTTTCGCCGGTGCGGCCCATACCGGTTTGCACTTCGTCTATGATCAACAATATCTTTTGATCGTCGCAGATTTTCCGGATGGCCCGGATATATTCCCGGTCTGCCACGCAAATGCCGCCTTCGCCCTGGATGAGTTCCAGCATAATGGCTGAGGTCCGCTCATTGACCGCTGCCTGCAAGGCGCCAAGATCATTAAACGGCACGTGTCGAAAACCATCGAGCAAAGGCGCAAATTGTTTTTGATGTTTGAGCTGGCCGGTCGCCGTCAATGCCCCCATGGTGCGGCCATGGAAGGAATTAAGGGTGGTAATGATCTCCGTTTTTTTACCCGCGCCCCAGGCCCGGACGAATTTAATGGCCGCCTCATTGGCCTCAGCGCCGCTATTGCAAAAGAAAATCTTTCCAGGAAAAGAAATGCGCACCAATTCTTTGGCCAATTTGGCCTGAAAAGGATGGTGTAAATTATTGGGGACATGGATGAGCTTGCCGATCTGGTCGCGCACCGCGCCCATGACCTTGGGATGGCAATGCCCCACATTGCTGACCCCCCATCCGGGAAAAAAATCCAAATACTTTTTGCCGTTGACGTCCGTCAAAACAGACCCTTTGCCTTTGACCATGATCACCGGCTGACGGGCGTAGGTCGAGAGAATATATTCGTTATAGGCATCCAATATTTCGGCAGATTTCATTTTATAATTTGAGTCCCGACCCCCTGATCCGTAAAGAATTCCAGCAATAAAGCGTGCGGCAGGCGGGCGTCGACGATGTGGGTCTTGCGCACCCCGCCGCCCTGCAAGGCCTGGACACAGCTTAAAACTTTAGGGATCATCCCCTTGGCAATGACCCCGCTTTTAACCAATTCTTCCACTTCATGCAAGGTCAGGGTCGAGAATAAAGTGCCGGGGTCCTTTAAATCGCGCATCACCCCGGGCACGTCCGTCAATAAAACCAGTTTCTCCGCCTTCATGGAATTGGCGATCGCGGAGGCCACTTCATCGGCATTGACATTGTGCGGCTGCCGCTCGAGGGTGATCCCCATCGGAGACACCACCGTGATCCGCCCCTGCGCCAAATGGGATTCCAAATGTTCTTTATTGACCGAGGTGATGGTCCCCACAAACCCAAGGTCTTTTTCAGCTTTCTTTTTTTCGACGAAAACAATGTTCTCCTGGCCCTTAAGACCGCTGACATCCCCTTTAAGCGCCTTGATTTCCGCTACAATGCGCTCATTGAGTTTCTCCAGCTCTTCGCCCACAATCTGCAGGGTCGCCTTGTCCGTGACCCGGATGCCGTTGACGAACTCGGATTTCAACCCCTGCTCTTTCACCCGGGCATTGATGTGGGGCCCGCCGCCGTGCACGATGATGATGCGTATGCCTACATAACTCAAGAATACAATGTCCTGCAGCACATGGTGGCGTATTTTGTCGTCATCCAGGATGCTGCCGCCGTATTTGACCACAAAGATCTTCCGGCGGAAGGCATGGATATAGGGAATAGCTTCAATTAATACAGACGCTTTTTTAACTATACTCTCCATTGATCCTCACATATTCATACGAAAAATCACAGGTATACACCGTGGCCTCGGCTTTGCCCAAATTCAGCTTGACCGTGATGGCAATTTCTTTTTTATTGAACGGGCTGAAAGAAATGTTCATGGCATCTTCATTGATCCCCTTGATCCCCAACGAGCCTACGGCAGCGCCGACGCGGCCCCAATTGGGGTTACTGCCGAAGGCCGCGGTCTTGACCAGGGCCGAATTGGCAATGGCCTTGGCGATTTTCTTGGCCTGGACCGGATTGGCAGCGCCCCGCGCATGGATGGTCAAAAACTTGGTGGCCCCTTCGCCATCAAGTACGATTTTCTTGGCCAAATTGACGCAGACAAATTCCAATGCTTTATAAAATTTCTGAAAATCCAGGCCTTGTTGAGTAATGGCAGGGTTAGCGGCCAAGGCATTGGCATGGATGGTGACCATGTCATTGGTGCTCATGCACCCGTCGACGGTGATGCTGTTAAATGAATGATCCACAGCTTTCGATAAGGCCCGGCGGATCATCTTCAGAGAAATGGCTGCATCGGTCGTAATAAATCCCAGCATGGTGGCCATGTCCGGCTCAATCATCCCGGAGCCTTTGGCACAGGCGCCGATCGTCACCGCCTTGCCGCCGATATGGACCTGCACCGCGATTTCTTTCAGCTTCAAGTCCGTGGTCATAATGGCGCGGGCAAACTTAAGCCCGCCTTTATTGGATAATCCTTTGACTAAAGCAGGCACGGCATCGGCAATCTTATTATAAGGAAGGCGTTTGCCGATAATGCCCGTGGAAGCGACCAAGACATCCGTCGATTTGACCTGGAGCAAATCCGCGATCAATTCGGCAGACTCCTGAGCGCACTTTAATCCAAAAGCGCCGGTATAACAGTTGGCATTGCCGGAATTGACCAATACCGCGCGGCCCTTCCCTGAGCGGACATGCTCCATGCTGACGAGCAAAGGCGCGGCTTTAATGGAATTCTTCGTAAAAACGGCCGCTGTGACCGCCGGGACCTGCGAAACAATAAGCCCCAGATCCGCTTTACCGGAGCGTTTGATGCCGGCAGCCATGCCATTGGCTAAAAACCCTTTTGGCGCGGTTATGCCGCCGCGTGTGACCTTCATATCAGCCCTTCGGTTTCATCAAAACCGCATAGAATGTTCATGTTTTGCACCGCTTGCCCGGCCGCGCCCTTGACCAAATTATCAATGGCGGAGGTGACCACCACCATTTTCTTGTCGGGACTGACCGCCAGCCCCAGGTCGCAAAAATTCGTATGGACCACATTTTTGATTTCCGGCTGGCTGCCCGTCGGGTATATGCGCACAAA
>JACQQW010000152.1 GCA_016206745.1 Candidatus Omnitrophota bacterium
ATTAAACACATTATGGTTAAAACGAAAGGCGGGACAAAAACCGTTCGGCATCCAGGGCGGCCATGCATCCGGTCCCGGCGGAAGTGACGGCCTGGCGATAGATTTTGTCCTGCACATCACCGGCGGCAAAAACGCCGTCAACGGATGTTTTGGTGGTGCCGGGCTTGGTCTTGATATAACCCGGTCCATCCAGTTCCAATTGTCCATCTAAAAAAGCCGTATTAGGCACATGGCCGATGGCATAAAATAAGCCGCCGGCGTTCAATGTGGATTCCTGGTTGCTGACCGTGTCCCTGATCTTGAGTCCCGATACGGACTGTTCTCCTAAAACTTCAAAGGGCACGGTATTAAACATGATTTCAATTTTTGGATGGTTCTTGGCCCGCTCCTGCATCACTTGAGAAGCGCGTAAAACGCCTTTGCGCACGAGCATAAACACTTTAGAAGCAAATTTGGTCAAATGCGCCGCTTCCTCGACCGCGGAATCCCCGCCGCCGACCACCACCAGATCTTTATTGCGGAAAAACGGCAGGGCCCCGTCACAAACGGCGCAGGCAGAAATCCCTTTTTGCCACAAGCGTTCTTCGCCGGGTAAATTCATGCGTTTGGCCGTGGCGCCGGTGGCGGCGATCAAACTTTGGGCTTCATATTCCTTGCCGCCGGCCCAAATTTTAAACGGACGTTTGGATAAGTCTACTTTCTCGACCGTCTCTGTGACAATGCGCGCGCCGCAATGCGTGCTTTGATCACGCATGTTCCGCATGAGTTCCGGTCCGGAAATACTCATAAACCCGGGGAAATTCTCCACCTCCGTGGTCGTGGTCAATTGCCCGCCGGCGGCAACCCCGCCGGCAAACATCCCCTCGAACATCAAAGGTTTTAAATTGGCCCGGGCCGCGTAAATGGCCGCGGTGTGGCCGGCCGGACCCGAGCCAATGATAATGAGCTGCTCAGATGAGGTAGGCATCCAGGATCTTCGAACGGTCTTTCTGGGGCGCGTTCTTGACTAAATTGTGCAAAATATCGTCGTAACGCGGTTTATTTTTATCCTGATAAAAAAGGCCGAAATACCGGCGCTGCGCCGCGGCATATTTAAACCCGGCCATCATGTCCGAAGGGTCATGTTCAATGGCTTCGGTTTTGTCCGCCAAACGGCGGTCCGGCTCGATCCCGTTGGCATGTTTTAAAAATGAAAACCAGGCCGAAGATTTATGGTCGAAATTATTGGGATCAAAATGCGGGCAGCGCTGAGAAATATGCACGAACGCAAAACCCGGGTGGTCAAAGGCCGCTTTCATGGTGGTTGTCAAATGGTCCGGGATCCAGTCCGCCGTGGAAGCGACAAATGAAGCGCCCAACCCCAAAGCCACCGTGATCGGATTGATGGGGTTTAAAAAACTGCCTTGCGGCTGGGTATTGGTCGGATGGTCTTTGCGCGTGGTGGGTGACGTCTGGTTTTTGGTCAACGCGTACATTTCATTATCGTACAACAAAAATACGCATTTAAAATTTTTATTAATGCCGTGGATCAAATGGTTGCCGCCGATGCTCAAGGCGTCGCCGTCCCCGGCATGCACGAACAAATTTAAATCCGGACGGGCCAGGGCCAGACCCATCGCCACCGTGATCGGGCGGCCATGGATGGAATGCACCCCGTAGGTATTAAAATAGTTGGGAGCGCGGCCGGAACAGCCGATCCCGGAAACATTGACGGTCCGGGCCGGGACCAATTGACGGTCGACGATAAAACGTTTTAAACCCATGATCACCCCGAAGTCACCGCAGCCGGCGCACCAGCGGGGATTTTCCGTATGCAAATCTTTAATGGTCACCGGCGCATTTATCATTTAAGTATCTCCTTCAGCTTTGCCACAATGATCTTGGGGCGTATAGGGCGGCCGGTGGCCTGGGACATCAATGGACGAATATCCACCAATGTTTCTGACCTTAACAACAACGCCAACGGTGACGGCTTGAGTTGATCGCCGTAGGCGACTTCCACGGTCACCACTTTTTTATATTTCGCAAAAACTTCTTTGAGCAATAATGGCAAGGGATAGACCATCCGCATATGCATCCCAGATGCCGGGACGCCTTCTTTGCCGCACAAATGGATGGCTTCTTCGATCGCGCCGCGGGTGCTGCCCCAGCCCACCACCAACACTTCATTGGATTCGGGCCCAAACATTTCCGGTTTGGTCAAGGCCCGTCTCACATGATGCACTTTCTCATTGCGGATTTCATGGCCGCGATGGTTGGTGGTGGAAAAATAATTGACCCTGCCTTGGGCATCCGAGTTCAAACCGGTGACCCGGCGCATGCCGCCTTCGGTCCCGGGCACCGTCTGCAAAAGACGCACCATTTCGATGTCTTTGGGCAAACGGTCCATGTGGAAGCGTTCCAGGACAAAATCCGGAATGTCTTCCCCGCGTTCCATTTGCAGCACTTTTGGTTTGGTGATGACTTTATAACTGTTGGCGGTCTGGAAATCGCTTAAAATAAAAACCGGCAGGCGTAATTTTTCCGCCAGGTAACGGGCCATGTGCGGCGCGTAAAAACAGTCAATGACATTGGCCACGCTGATCACGACTTTGGTATAGTCCCCGTGGGAGCCAAAAATCACCGCCGGTAAATCCGACTGTTCGGTCTTGGTCGGCATCCCCGTGGACGGCCCGGAAC
>JACQQW010000017.1 GCA_016206745.1 Candidatus Omnitrophota bacterium
CGCCCTTGACCTCCAGGCTCTTGGCTCCCGCGCGGAGCCAATCCGCGCTCGCGCGCTCGCCCAGGAGGAACCCCAGCGCCTCGATGAGGATGGATTTCCCGGCCCCGGTTTCACCGGTCAAAATATTCAAATCCCCATGAAATTCAATGTTTAACCGGTCGATAAGGCCGAAATTATGGATGGTCAATTGAGTCAACATAGGTTCAGATATTATCAGAGAAGGGAATGTTTGAGAATAGAATTTTGTTAAGGAAGAAAATTATATGCTTTCCCATACTCCAAGGAATCGGGACAATACACGAAATATTCCTTGTAAGCTCAATCCATCGTTATTAAAATGAAACTTTGAAGTCCATATAAATCTTTCCGGCTGATTTTACCGATGCTGATCAATTTCCACAGCTTGACTTTAGGCGCGTATTTAGAACGGCTTTCCCATCGGGAACCTGTGCCGGGGGGCGGTTCTGCCGCGGCCCTGACCGCGGCTTTGGGAGCGGGGCTTGTTTCTATGGTGGGAAATTATTCCCTTGGCCGCAAGGGTAATACAAAGGCTGTGGAACAGCGTTTGACCAGGATTGTGCGCGCAAGTGAATCTATTCGCAAGCGGCTGCTGCAGCTGACCACCCTGGACGCCAAGGCCTATTTAAAGATTGTTGCCGCCCGTAAACAAGATGCCAGGGCCCAAAAGCGCGCCGGCCGGGAGGCGGCCGCCGTAGGCAGGGAAGTCTGCCGTTTATGTTACCAGGCCATAGACTTGACGTTTTTTTTAGCGGCCAAAGGCAACCCCCGTTTAATCAGCGATATTGAGGTGGCGGCTGGACTTTTACAGGCCGGTTTTAACGGTTCCATGGTCATGGTGAGGACCAATCAATGAGCGCCCGGATTTTGGACGGAAAATTGCTGGCTGCCACGCTTAAGCAAGAGCTCAAAAAGGAAATTGTAGACCTTAAGCATCGCAGCGGTCAACACCCGCGTTTGGTCAATATTGTTATAGGAGAAGATGCCGCCAGCTGGTCCTACGCCCTTAGCCAGCAAAAAGCGGCGGAAGCATTAGGCATTCATTATGAACTGCAAAAATTAAGCGCGGCCATAAAACAGGCGGACGCTTTGGAATTGGTCCGTCAATTAAACGGTCATGCCCATGTCCACGGCATTATGATCAATAAGCCTTTGCCGGCACACATTGATTTCAAGACTTTAATCGAAGCTATTGCCGTTTGGAAAGATGTGGAAGGATTGAACCCGGCCAATTTAGGGCGTTTACTTCTGGGTAAGGGTAAAATACTTCCTTGTACGGCGGCCGCGGCCGTGGCCCATGCGCGTTGGACCGGCGAAACTCTGAAAGGAAAAGAAGCTGTGGTGGTCGGCCGATCGGAAATCGTCGGCAAGCCCGCGGCCCTGCTTTTATTGGAGGAAAACATCACCACCACCATTTGCCATTCGGCCACAAGCCAGGCGGGTAAGCTGGAAGGGCATTTAAAAAATGCGGACATTATCATTGCCGCCATCGGCAAACCTTTATTTATAAAAGGAGATTGGATCAAGCCGGGGGCCATTGTGATCGATGTGGGAATCAATGAGCATGGGGGAAAGATCGTTGGGGACGTGGATTTTGCCTCTGCCGCCGCGAAGGCCGCTTGCATTACCCCTGTTCCCGGCGGTGTGGGACCGGTGACTTCTGTCATGTTGATGAAAAATGTTGTAGAGGCATTCAAACAGCAATTATTCTTAAAATAGAATTATGTCAAATATATTGATCGTCGGCAATTCACCTGCCGCCATATCCGCCATAGAACATATCCGCCGCACAGAGGTTTCTTCGGCAATTACGCTGTTTTGCCCTGAGCAAGTTTTGCCTTATGACCGTTGTTTCTTACCTTCGCTTGTGGCCAAAAACATCAAAGAGTCCCAGGTGTATGTTGGGCATGAAAAATTCTTTCAGGAGCATAAGGTCAATGTCATGCTCAATGAATCATTGACGCGCATCAGCGCCAAACGTAAACAGATTACCACCGCAAACAAGACCCATGTTCCATTTGACAAGCTTTTATTGACGGATTTACCGGCTGTGCAATTGCCGGCAGTGAAGGGGCACCATAAAAAAGGCATTTTTAATGCTTGCCGTTTAAGCGAGGTAAAAGACCTTGTTAAGCAATTGCCTTTTATAGATAATATCATCGTGCCGGTGGCAAATTTTGCCGGCTTTGATATGGCCTGCGCCTTAAGCCGTATGGGTAAAGAAGTGGCAGTGGCGGCACCCGCGGGAGTATTGGGCGGGATTTTCGATGACGATACTTCGGCATTATTAAAACAAATGGTCGAAGCCAGGGGAGTGCGGGTTTTTATAGACAGCGTGGAGGAGCTTCTGGGGGACGCGGCAGTCAAGGCCGCGCGGTTAAAATCAGGCAAGGTCATTGCTGCCCAGGCAATTGTGTTTGATGATGTGCGTCCTGATGTGCGCTTGTTGGAGGATTCCGGGTTAACGGACAATGGCCGCATCGCCGTGGGTGAATTTTTCAATACCGCCGCCCCTGATGTATTTGCCTGTGATGCGGCCCTGGGCGCGTTTGATCTATTGCCGCAAGAATCGGCCCGGCAAGGAATATGCGCTGCCGCGAACATGCTTGAGTTAGGGAGCATGGTTTATGAGCCTCCCACATTGCTGCGTGAATTCGGCGCTAAGATTTGCGATGGATTTTGCGGCGGATCAGTGCGGTTACAAGAAGGAGGGCGGGAGCATATGAAATTCGACGGCCCCAGGAACATTTATAAAAAAATTTTTGTGCTTAATGATGGTTTGGTCGGCGCGGTGTGGTTGAACGCCTTGGAAGATAAAGATAAAGTACAGCAAGCCCTGGCGCAAAAGATGCCTTTCAATGACGGGCTTTTACTCATACCCTGATCCATGTCAAAAAACCGGATTTTTTTGATTGACGCGTACGGCCTGTGTTACCGGGCTTTTTACGCGGTCAAAGGCCTGAAGAATTCCAAAGGCCGGCCCACCAATGCGGTGTTTGGTTTTTGCAATATTTTGCGCAAGCTCTTGAACGATTTAAAACCGACCCACATCGCGGTTTGTTTTGACACCGGCAAAAAAACGCACCGGCAGTCAAAATATGCGGAATATAAAATGCAGCGCCAGGCCATGCCCGATGATTTGATCAGTCAGATCAAGACCATCCGGGAAATTGTGGCCGCCTATAATATCCCGGTCTTTGAACTGGAAGGTTATGAGGCGGATGATGTCATGGCCACGCTGGCCTCCAAGTATGCCGGCAAAAACACTGAAGTGGTCATTGTCACCGAGGACAAAGATATGGGACAGCTGGTGGGGGCCCAAGTCAAATTGTACAGCGCCCGCCAGGAAAAAATCCTGACGGCAGCGGATGTCGAGGTCAAATTCGGCGTGCGCCCGGACCAGATCATTGATTATATCGCTTTGGCCGGGGACGCTTCCGACAACATCCCCGGGGTGCCCGGGATCGGCGAGGCCGGCGCCCGCGCTTTGCTTGCTGAATTCGGCACCCTGGAAAATATTTATAAACATTTGGATGAGGTCAAAGGCGGCAAGCTCAAAGAAAAATTGCGCCAGGGAGAACAATCCGCTTTATTAAGTAAAGAACTGGCCACCTTGCATGCGGATGTTCCTCTGGCGATCACCTGCGATGATTTGGCATTGCGGCGGCCCGACCGTCCGCGATTATTGGAGCTCTACCAGGAGCTGGAATTTAGAAGATTTGCCGAGGAAGTCAGTGACGCTCCACCGGCGCAACAAGCACAAGGGCCGATTGCCTATAAGGACATGGTTGTGCTGCGCCGGGGAAACCAAAGCGTGAGCGTGGTCTATGATTTAAAGAGTTTGCGCAAACAGGGCCAGGTATTTGAGGGTGAAATATTTGATGTGTATTTGGCCGGTTATTTACTGGCCGGCGGCCAGGGCCAATACGATGTGCCTTCCCTGGCCTGGCGGTATTTGAATAAAAAACCCCATGAGCATATTTTGGAAGAATTATATGACCCTATGATGGAGGCCCTGGCCCGGCAAGGACTGGCGGGTTTATTGGAAAAAGTGGAGATGCCTTTAGTGGAAGTCCTGGTGCAGATGGAAAAAGACGGGGTACGGTTAGACCTTTGTGTGCTGGATGAATTATCCAGGGAATGCCAGGCAAAAATCGCCGAAATGGAAGACGGTCTTTTTAAATCCGCTGGCACTAAATTTAATATCAATTCCCCCAAGCAATTGAGTGAAGTGCTTTTTGATCGCCTGAAATTACCGGTGATCAAAAAAACCAAGACGGGTTTTTCGACCGATGAAGAGGTGCTCACGCGCCTGGCGGAAAAACACGCTTTACCGGCGATGATCCTGGAATACCGTCAAATCGCAAAGCTTAAGAACACCTATATCGATGCTCTGCCGCAACTGGCGGACCCGCAGACCCACCGCATCCATGCCACGTTTAACCAAACCGGCGCGGAGACCGGGCGATTGAGTTCCAATAATCCCAATTTGCAGAACATTCCCGCGCGCACGGATTTTGGGCGTCGTATCCGCGCGGCGTTTGTGCCCTACGATCAAGGTCAGGTGTTGTTGTCCGCGGATTATTCGCAAATTGAATTAAGGATCCTGGCGCATTTGTCCGGGGATGAAGGGTTAAAAAAGGCCTTTGGCCGGGACGATGACATTCACCGGCATACGGCTTCATTAATGTTTGAGGTCTCCGAAGAGAAGGTGGATGAACAGATGCGCTATGCGGCCAAACGCATCAATTTTGGGATCGTCTACGGCATGAGCGCTTTCGGCCTGGCCAAAGACTTAAATGTTTCCCAGAGGCAGGCCCAGGAATTTATCGACACCTATTTCTTGCGTTACCCCAATGTGCGCGCATTTTTAGACGGTGAAATCCAGAAGGCCAGGGATTTGGGATATGCCACGACCATGTTCAACCGCCGCCGGTATTTGCCGGACATCAACAGCCGTAATATGGGACTGCGGCAATTTGCACAGCGGCAGGCGATCAATGCGCCCATCCAGGGGACGGCCGCGGACTTGATTAAAAAAGCCATGGTCGATATTGCCGCGCGCATACAGCACAAGAAACTGTCATCGAAGATGATTTTGACCGTGCACGACGAATTGGTCTTTAATGTGCCGGACAAAGAACAGGAAGAAATGGTCCGGCTGGTCCGTGAAGGTATGGAACGGATCATGGAACTTTGCGTCCCCGTAAAGGCCACGGTCAAGACC
>JACQQW010000145.1 GCA_016206745.1 Candidatus Omnitrophota bacterium
GTTTAAAAAGAAATTAAAAAGCGCTTACTCAAAAAACTAACAACATGTATAGTCAATAAAATGGTACGTTTGGTTTTCTTCCCTCTGCCAGGGAAAATAATCCTTCAAATAATCCCCTCTGCCTGCATGCGCGCCAGCAGATCACGGGCCAGCAGGACGGCATTGGAACTGGGGCCGCCATGCTCAAGTAAAACGCAAAACGCCAAATTATTTTTAGGCGAGCGGACATAGCCGGCAAACCAGGCATGGTCCCCCTCTTTGCCCGCCTGCGCGGTGCCGGTTTTTCCCGCGATGGCCAGGCCTTTCAAATCGCTTAAACCGCGCGCGGTGCCTTCCGGGTCATCCACGGTCCGGCGCAGGCCGTTTTGCACCACCCGCCAGGTGGCATCGCGCAAACGGATGATGGGCCGCCTGGACAGGTCCGGCGCCCGCACGGGCTTTCCGTCAAAGGCTTTTAAGACCCGCGGCCGCAGGATGATGCCGTCATTGGCCACCGCCGCTATCATCACCGTCAACTGCAGCGGCGTCGCCAACGTGTCCCCCTGCCCAATGGCAAGGTTCAAGGTATTGCCGGTAAACCACCCGCCTTTTTTATGGCCGGGCAGGACCAAATTGCCTTTGGCCTCGAACGGAAGGTCTATCCCCGTCGGATGGTCCAGCCCGAACACCCTGGCATACGCCCCCATGATGGGCGCCGTCACCATTTGCCCGGCGTGAAAAAAATACACATTGCAGGAATGCGCGATCGCCTGTATCAAATCTTCCGGGCCGTGCACATGCGCGCAGCCGAACCTGGCCTTGCCCAGCATATAATATCCCGGGCAATCGAAGGCGGTGCCCGGCGTGACGGCCTTGCGCTCGACGGCGGCAAGGGCCAGCGGGACTTTGAACACCGACCCCGGCGGGTATTGGCCGGTGATGGCGCGGTTAAACAATGGCGCCTGGGCATTTTGCATATACGCATCGATCCTGCCGCGCCGGCTGCGGTCGGTAAAAACATTGGGGTCAAACGCCGGGGAACTGACCAGGGCCAGGACCTCCCCGTTGCTTAGGTCCATCATCACCACGCTGCCGCGCCGCTCCCCCAACAATTCCGCTGCCATCGACTGGAGACGCTGGTCGAGGCTGATCGTGATGTCCCTGCCCCTGCCCGGCGCTTTGGTCCCCAGCAGCCGGACTTCCCGCCCACGGTTATTGACTTCGATCTGACGCCCGCCCGGCGCGCCCTGCAGCTCGCTTTCATAAAACTGTTCCACCCCGTTCTTTCCGACCAGGCTCGAAGGCGTATACCCATACCCCTGCAAAACGTCCGCCGCCGTGGGGTCGATCTTGCCGACATACCCGACCGCGTGGCTGCCGGCCTCATGGAAAGGATAAAAACGCTCAAAGCCCTGTTCAATGACCAGCCCGGGATATTGGAACCGGTTTTCCTCGACCGTGATCAATGCCGCGCGGTCCACGTCCTGCGCGACAATCACCGGATCAAACGGAGTCAATTTCCGGCGGGTAAACACGGCCGCCAGCACACGGGGGTCTTTGTTCAAGACCCTGCCGATGAAACCAAACAATGCGTTCGGGTCCTCCATGTCCTGGGGGATGACGGCCACATGATACGAAGGGCGGTTGTCCGCCAATACCACGCCATTGCGGTCGAGGATGCGGCCGCGCGGGGCATCTATGGGGACGATACGGATGCGGTTATTGACGCTCTGCGCATGGTAATACCCGCCCCGGATGATCTGCATATATACCAGCGCAGCGACGACAAATCCGAGGGACAAAAAAATAATGCGTGTGAGGATATGGATGCGCATTTTTCTGCTTATAGCTTTAACTTGACCGCCAAGTCCCTTAACCTATAAAAAACAAATGTGGCCGCAAGCATGGTGACAATGGCCTGCGGCAGCAGGATAAACACCGCGGCTTCACCGATGCGCACTTCAAAGGAACGCATGCGCGCCATGACCTCCAGAATAAAAACACCGGCCATCACAACCAGCGCCACCACGGCCCTGGAAAGCCTGGATCCGGGCCGGTAAAAATTATTGCGGACCAGGGTGGCCAGATACGCGGCCGCAATATAAATAAACACATAGGTGCAAAACGGACCGCCGCCGAAAGCGTCTTTAAGAACACCAGCGGTAAACGCGGCCCACAGGCTGTACCTGATCCCCCAATATAAATTGCAAAAAATAATCAGCAGGAGCATCAACTCCGGCTTCCCCCATGCCCCAAAAATATTATACAATATAAACTCGGCCAGGAACGCCAGGTAGGCCAGGATGGCAAGGGCAAGGGCGCGTTTGATCACATGAATTCCTGTTCTTTTGCCCGCATGCGCCGGACACCCTGCGGTGTTTTGTCCTCGTAACCGGCCAAATGCAAGATCCCATGGATCGCATACAAAATGATCTCTTTCTCAACGGTATTTCCGTAAATCCGGGCGTTCCCAACCGCCATTTGCGGGCAAACAATGATTTCGCCATGATCAAACGCGATCACATCGGTCACATAATCATGCCCCAAATATTTTGCGTTGATCCGGCGCATGCGTTTGGGTCCGACGAAAACGATGTGAATTTGGGGACACTCACCGTAAACCGAATTAAAATTATATTGAATACCAGAATTTGGGTTACGGTGAGTGTCCCCAAATTCACGCAAAGCCCGGCGCGCCGCGGACTTGATTTTAGAAACAGGGACGGGGATTTTATGCTGCAGATTGATGACGGCAATGTTCATCATCATTTCGAGGTTTCAGGATACTTGACCCGGCTGTGGTACATCGCGCCCAACACCCGCACAAAGGTCGAGGCAATGGCATCAATGTCCCTCAAGGTCAAATTGCATTCATCCAATTGCCCGTCGATGAATTTATTGTTGATCACTTTGCGCGCCAGGTCTTCGATTTTCTGCGGGGTATGTTCTTCCAGCGCCCGGGTCGCCCCCTCGACGGAATCCGCCAGGAGCACAATGGCGCTTTCCTTGGTCTGCGGCTTGGGGCCCGGGTAACGGTACTCTTCTTCCCCGACCTCCTGCGCTTCGCCTTCGGCCAGGGCCTTTTGGTAAAAATAATGGATCAAACTGGTGCCGTGGTGCTGGGGGATAAAATCGACGATCTTTTGACTTAAGCGGTATTTGCGCGCCAGATCAACGCCTTCCTTGACGTGGTTAAGGATCACCAGCCGGCTCATCGAAGGCTCCAGCAGGTCGTGTTTATTGCCCGTGATGATCTGGTTCTCGGTAAAATATTCCGGATTGACCATTTTGCCGATATCATGGTAATAGGCCCCCACCCGCACCAGCAGCGCGTGGGCGCCGATGGCGTCCGCCGCCGCTTCGGCAAGGTTGCTGACGATCAGGCTGTGGTGGTAGGTGCCCGGCGCCTCAACGACCATGCGTTTGAGCAGGGGATGTGAGGAATCGGAAAGTTCCAGCAGGGTAAAATTAGTGACTTCCCCAAACAAGGCCTCAAAAACTTTCAGGCTGGCAATGACCACGATCCCTGAAATCAGGCCGTTGATAAACAGCGGTTTTAAAATGCCCATGGCCACGGTTGTGTTGATGTCCGGATTGATCAGGTAATAGCAGGACACCTGCACGAAAGCCGCCAGCAGGCCCGCCCATAACACCACGCCCCGGGTGCGGGCATCTTTAAGTTTATACGCCCCGGCCAGGGACCCCATAAACAGGATCAGCGTTTCGCTCAAACTAAAATCCATCATCAAACCGGCCAGGGCAGAGCTCATGAAGGCCATCATAAACGTCAACTGCATGTCGTTGAACAGCAGCGTGGTGAGCATCGCCACCACAGCAACGGGCAGGTAAAAATAAGACAGGCCCGTGGAAGATTTCAACAGATGGGCGGCAAACAACAACAAGACCAGCAAAAACCCCAAATGCAGAAAAACCCGGACCGGGGCCTTTTTATAAAAAAAAAGGTGCAGGCCGAACAAAAAAACCAAAAACGGGATGATCAAAGGCAGGCCGGCAAAATGGCAAAACACCGCCAGCGCGGCCAGCGTCATGACCATCATAAAAACCTGGTCAAAAGAAATGGGGTAAGATTTAAGCAGTTTCATCAATGTTTGTTATTGGCCTGGCCGTAGGCTTCAATGATTTTCTGCACCAATTCGTGCCGGACCGTGTCTTCACTGGTCAGATGGATGAATTTGATCTCTGGGACCAAGCCCAGCACGCGCTGGGCTTCCATCAGCCCATTGGGCTCGCCGCCGGGCAAGTCGCTTTGGGTCACGTCTCCGGCGACCACCACTTTCGAGTCAAACCCCATGCGGGTCAAAAACATTTTCATCTGGTCGGGCCGGCTGTTCTGGGCCTCGTCGAGGATGACGAAAGCCTCGTTGAGGGTCCTGCCGCGCATGAATGCCAGGGGCGCCACCTCGATAATGCCCTGCTCGCTAAACTGCTCCACCTTCTCCGGCTCCATCATGTCATACAGCGCGTCGTACAAAGGCCGCAGATAGGGCAACACTTTCTCCACCACATCACCGGGCAAAAACCCCAGGCTCTCTCCCGCCTCCACCGCCGGCCGGGTCAAAATGATGCGCCGCACCAGCCCTTTTTTAAGCGCATTGACCGCCATGGCAATGGCCAGGTAGGTCTTGCCCGTGCCCGCCGGACCGATACAGAACACCAGGTCGTGGCTCTTGATCGCCTCGGTATAATCGATCTGGCCCTTGGTCTTGGGCGTGATCACCCCGCCCTTGACGGAAACTTCAATCTTTTCCTTGGCCAGGCGTTTGAAATCAATGGCTTTTTCCTTGTCCACCAGGCGCAGGGCATAAACGATGTCTGCCTTCTTGATGTCCTTGCCCTTTTCGACAAAGGTCATCAAATAGTGGAACAATTCGCCGGCGCGCTGGGTCTGCTGGCCGCTGCCGGCGATCTTGATGCCGTCCTCGGACCGGATGATGCGCACGCCCAGCTCTTTTTCAATGATCTTTAAATTCTGGTCGTAGCGCCCGAACAAGAGCTGCAGGTCGCGGTTATTGTCGAACTGTAAACGGAATTCCATATCAATTGGCCGCGGGGATGGTCAGCACCGTGCCCGGTTTGACAAAATTAGGGTTTTTAAGCTTGTCTTTGTTGGCCTCGTAAATCCTGGTCCACTTGCCGTAGGAATTATAAAATTTCTTGGCGATTTTCTGCAGCGTATCGTCTTTTTGCACCGTATACGTCACGGCCTCTGTGGGGCCTTCCGCCGCCGCGTGGGCCGGCGCATCTTCAATCGGCGGGATGACGATCGGCGGTTCATTGTAAGAAACGGCCGGCGCGGGAGAGGCCTGTTCCTGCGGCACTTCTTCCGTTTTTACTTCCTGGATCTGCGTGGTGGTCTGCTCCTCGATCTTTTTGACTTCACTTTCGGAAACAGGCTTGCTGAACTCCAAAACATAGACTTTACGGGTCTTTTTCACCGGTTCCTTGAATTTAGGATCTCCTTTAAGGTAACCCGCATTGCCCCCTTTATAGTCGACCCCGACGCGGTCTTTGGTCATGACATAGGTCCGGGCCTTGACTCCGCAGCCGGCGGCAAAAATGGCGATCAACACCAAGGTCAACATATGATACGGTCTAAACATGGTCGTTCTCCTTATCTTTTTGCCGTTAATATCCCTAATTCTTTCAACTGCTTCGCATCAATTTCCGAGGGAGCGTCCGTCATCAAACAGGCGCCCTTTTGGGTCTTTGGAAACGCGATGCAATCGCGGATGGACTCGTTGCCGGTCAACAAAGTGACGATGCGGTCGATGCCGTAGGCCACCCCGGCATGCGGCGGCGCGCCGTATTCAAAAGCGCGCAATAAAAACCCGAAACGCTTCTGCGCCTCGTCAAAATCCAGGCCGATGATGTCAAAAATCTTTTGCTGCAATTCCCGGCGGTGGATACGCACGGAACCGGAACCGATCTCATTGCCGTTGAGGACCAGGTCATAACAGCGGCCGCGGACTTTTTCGTACTGCCCGTTTTCCAGATAAGGCATGTCCTGCGGGCAGACGCCGGTAAAAGGATGGTGTTCGCTGTCCCAACGTTTACCTTGCGCATTATACTTCAATAAAGGGAAATCCACAACCCAAAGAAAAGCAAATTCCCGATTGCCTCTGCAATCGGGACCGCTCGTATTTGCAATAGTACGGTCCTTGCGGATGTCAGGCTTGTCGGTGTTGTACTGCGCCATGGCCTGCGCATGGGTCATGCGCGCAAACGGGATGGGCAGATCGATATTAAGCACTTCTTTGAACATGTGCCGGTATAAGCGTTCGGTCAGGCCGTAAATAAATTCTTCGTCCACAAAGGACATTTCCATGTCCAGCTGGGTGAATTCCGGCTGCCGGTCGGCGCGCAGGTCCTCGTCGCGGAAGCA
>JACQQW010000154.1 GCA_016206745.1 Candidatus Omnitrophota bacterium
CCAGGAAACCCTGGCCGTTTTTAAGCACATATCCCTTTGCTTCCAATATATTTAAAACATCATTATCAATGCCTGATAACCGGACTTGCCTATAAAAATTGCTTTCCTTTGTCAGTGACACAATGCCTTTGGCGCCGGTTTTAAACATGGCCATGGGTTCCGCCCCTGTCAGGGCAGCGGTGGCACCCACGATTTCCGTGCTGCTTAACGGCTCAAGGATGGAATTCTCATAAGAAGTTTCAATGCTGACGGGAATGTCATCGGGGTCCAGCCAGTCCTTTTTGTCGTGTTCCATATTATATTTTAAAGTGGCCATGTACACTTCCGCGAACGGGGCGGTCTGCCGCGGCAAGGCCCCGCCATCCCGACGGATCGGCACCAGCTGGCGCTTGCCGTCCACCACGCGCGCGGCAAAATTCTGCTCGGTGTCGAGCACCAGGCCGCGCAAGGCGCTGACCACCACCGCTTCCGGCAGATCAAAGGCCTTATACACCGCCTTGCTGGGCAATAAGTCGCTTTTTCCGGTCATGCTTCCAGGTTTAAGCTCCCTCTGGTCCCATAGAATGCGCTCATGGTCATACCTCTTACGCAAATCATCCTTGCCCTTGGCCATTTGTATGACGGTTTTGTTCTTATACTGTTTCTGAAGTTCTTCGTTGACCTGTTTGGCTTCTTCCCCTTTACGGGTCTTGGAGAACTCCTGAGCAAATTCTTTCCCCCGGGCATCAAACACCCCCGGAATGACCGTGTTATTAAACATTTTCTTCAATTGCTTGGCCAGCTGGGACAGCATTTTGTTGTCGCGCGGCGTTGCAGACAATGAACCGATATAGGTGGCCTCAAGCTGCATATACTCATCCACCTCATCGGCTATGGGTTTACCTTCAACAAGTTTTTCGATCCCCTGCCTAATGTCGCCATTGTAAGGGCTGTCCTTGAATTCATAAGGCAAATGCCCGCGGGTCGTGGGAGACATGACTGGAATGGTATTTTTATTCAAAAGAGCATCCCGGACTTGCCGGGCAATATCCTTCATTATATCTCTAAGGCCGTCCTCTCTTGCCTGGCGATATGCCGCCACTAAATCATCAATAAAGGCGAATTCGATCCGTTTTCCATCCGGATTTAATTTACGCCCAATGAGGGCGGCGATTTCCGAATAGGTGGGGCCGGAATCACCAATGACGTGTTTTTTAAGTTTTTCGCTGTCGCCGGGTTCCAACGCCAGGAAATGGGTCTTGACGCCCTTAAGCGTAAGGGTGGCCGCCGCTATAAACTCAATGAAAGTTTTACCAAAAGCATTAGCGCCCTCAATCAAATATCCCTGGTCAAGGGCATTGGCTCCCTGGACCTGCTTGTCAAAGGTTTCGTTGTTAAAACCTTCCACCTTCTCATTTTCGAACTTCTCCAAGATAACGGCCGCCACCCTGCTTATTCCATTCCTTATAGGCCCAATGTCTTCGGGATTCTTGCGGGCAAAGTTGGGATCGGTGATAAGGGCTTGGTCTGCTTTTTCTAATTGTTCCCTCCCCCTTGTGGGGAGGGTTAGGGAGGGGGTATAACCCGTCATGGCCGCGTCGGCCAAAGGAGATTCGTAATCGTTGGCGGTCACGCTGCCCCCTGCCCAGTATTGATCTGTCGGGATTCCCTCAGACACATACTCAACCGGCGACTTGGCGTCATACCGGGTGTCCGTATTATGTAGTTCGGCTGTTCGGCCCGCACCCATGATATCGATAAAAGGGACCTCCGCAGTTTCGGGCGCTGTCCGCTTCTTCGACAAAGGCCCTGCGGGCACCGCGGCCGGTTTGGGCAAAGGCACTGGATGCGGCACGTCTTCAATGGCCGGATAATTGTTGTCTATCTCCGACGGGGCAAACTCCGGCAGTTGGCCGGAGCCAACCGGCATGGAACCGTAGAACCCATCCGGGTCTTCTTCCCCTTCAGTTTGCTCAACGGCTGGACGCTTCTCTGGCTTGGCAGCCGGTTTTTGCGCCACGGCGCCGTTTAATAGGTCATAATCCATTTCATTTTCATCAAATGAACCGCCCGCGCTAAGTTTATTGACAAAGGCCGCGGCATTAGCTCTGGTTGCACCCCAGCGCGCCAGCCAGTCCACGAACATGGCCTTGTCATTAGACATCGACATCCCTTCGACCAGCCGCTGCTGGGACAAACGGTTGTAAGCACGCAGGGCTCTCTCGCCGATCTTATCGACCAAACTAAATGTCTTACCCGCAACAGGAGCTTTCCCTTCAACGCCGCGGGCCTTGAGCACCGCATTGAAGATGGCCCGGCTGCGCTGCAGGACGTCTTCGGGAATGGCTTCCAGCGTCGGACCATCGCGGTCTTCAACGAACAATATCATCCCCGCAATGAGTTCTACAAAAATCGCATCGTGGGCTGCTTTGCCCAAATTAGGCAAGGAAATTTCTTTATTGGCCAATATGGCCGTGATTCTTTCATCCGGGCTCAACTCTTTCCCTTCAAAGATAGTGGTCATTACAAGCAGGCGGGCATTGAGCATTTCTTCCAGCTCAACCTCATATGCAAAATCATTGTCTGTGCCCTTGGTTTCGCGGTTGAACAAGGACTTGGTGCGGTTCTTCATGA
>JACQQW010000155.1 GCA_016206745.1 Candidatus Omnitrophota bacterium
GCCCTGGGCCTGGATGTTTAAGTTATTGGGCCATGATTTCTTTATCACCGGCTCAGGCGTCGGCGGGACCCAGGGGAGGTTAAACAATATTTTGAATCCGTTGAACTATTTTGCGCCGGACAATCATCACGCCGGCCTGCCCTTGGGGGAATGTGTGCCCGGTATTTTGGATTTTGCCCATAATCGCTGGGATTATTCCTGGCCATTCATCGGTTGGGGAGTCGTGGCTTTTGCCATCGCTGGTCTTTTATGTTCCAAGCACCGGGCCAAATGGCCTTTTGCGATGGCCATTGCTCTGGTCATTTTGGCCAATGCCCCGGTAAAATTATTGAGCCTGTGGTCCGTGGCCCATTGGATCAACGCTTTCACCAATCCGTTTAGTTTCTTATTGCGTTCATTCCACATGCCGGTGCTGTTGATGCCGTTTTTATTCCTGCCTCTGGCGGCGCTGGGTCTGCAGGCGGCCTGGGACTTTGCCCGCCGGGGTGATGGCCGCCGCAAAGGGGCTGTGGCGGGCATTATCGGCATGGTGTTGACGGCGGATTTAGGCATGGCCGCGGTATACGCCCGTCAATATCCGCCTCCGGGCATGGAGGCGGCCCCACGTGTCCGTTTTGCTTTGGCAGGAGCCCGCCCCCTGTTTTTGGATTATCAAAACCCTTTGCATTTGCCCTTTCGGGAATATGTCCGCGCCTTACCCGTGCCGACCCCGGACCCGCAGTTGAATTCCGGGCAAAATTTATACGGTTTGTTTTATAAATATTCCCCTCTGGAGCGGTATTTCCGTGAGCCCAATCTTTACGATCCGCTGCCTAAAGCGTACAAGGATTTTTATAATGACCAGGACGGGCAAGGGCATAATTTTACGGAATATTATTTAAACCAGGACACCCGGTGGATATTTATCGCGGATGCCGCTGTGCCATCGGAACTTATGCCCAGGCCGGTGTGGCTGTCTTTGCATTTGGAGCGGCGCATTGCCCTGGTGGAGGGGGCAGGTCCCGCTGCTCCCGGGGTGGTCACACGGGGGCAGGATATCCCTGCCGCAATGAACTCCCCGGCGCCCGCGCGGGCCAGGACGTTTTCATTTGATTGTTCCCAGGCCCGGCGCCGGGCCGGAAAAGAGTTTATGGAATATTATTTTAACCTGCCGGCGGATTTTCCCAAATACGAGGCCACTTCTATTTTTACCAAAGATAAAGAGCGTATAAAAGCTGCCGTGGATGCGCTTGAGTTATTGCCGGTCCAGGGTAAAATAACCGGGCCTTTTAATTTTGATGTGAACAATGTTAGAAAAGGGCAGTTGGCGGTTTCCCTGCCGGCGGATTACCCTTCGGAAGGTAAAAAGATTCGTTTGACGCTGACCCAATCCGGGGAAATTCTAAATGTCTGGCGCAATGAACACGACCGTATAGGATTGACCTATTTGGCCGCTGCCGGCGGGTGGATGGTCATACATCTGCCCTATGATCCCAAATGGCGTATCAGTATCGACGGTCAACCGGCGCAGGTGTGGCGGGTGAATAAATATTTCATCGGAACACCGGTCACTCAGGGGCGGCATCAAGTGCTCATCGAATACTGGCCGTCCGGTCTTTTAAGGCCCTTGATTCTTGTTTCGATCATCTTGACCTTTGCCGCCCTGGCCGGCGCGGTCATTTTTGGTTTGCGGCGGGAACATAAAAACCCGGCTAATAAGAAAAGAATGTGGTAATATAGACAAAATTTATGCCTGATTCTTCTTTTGATTTCTGCATTGTAGGGGCGGGCCCAAGCGGGCTGACTGCGGCGTATCAACTGCTTAAAAGCGGCTGCAGCGTTGTGCTCATTGAGCGTCAGGGCCGTGTGGGCGGCCTGGCCAAAAGCTATGATTACGGCGGGCAGATTTTCGATACCGGGCCGAAACGTTTTCACACCGACGATCCCATTGTGTTGGATTTTATCCAGGAAATCACTAAAGGCCATATCACCAAAATCGGCCGTTCGACCAAGGTCTATTTTTTGGGCAACTATTTCGAATGGCCCCTGCAGAGCAAAGACCTGCTGAAAATGCCGTTGGGCGTTTCCCTCAAATGCGCCCTGGATCTGCTTAAAGAGCGGCCCATCACCGACAAGTCTTCCTTTCACCAGTACATCAATTCGAAATACGGGGAAACGCTGTACTCCGTATTCTTTAAGCCCTATACGCAGAAATTCCTGCGCTGGGACACCGAGGACATCCATTCGGACTGGGCCTCCACCGGGATCAACCGCACCGTCATCGACAAGCGCATCAAGGCCAACTCGCTGTTTGATCTGTTCAAGGCCCTGCTTTTGCCCGCAAAGGTGGAGACGGAATTCCTTTATCCCACCGAAGGCGGGTTTGGAGGTTTTTATGAGCAGTTGCTTGGGCTTTGCCGGGACTATCCGGGATTTCGCTTGATCCTGTCCGATACCATTGTGCGTTTGTCCGACGATGGAAAGCAATTTGAGGCGCAGACGGGGGCGGGGGAAAGGCTGACATTTACGGACTTGATTTGGACCGGGAATTTGAATGCCTTAAGCGGCATTGTGGCCACCCAACATACCCATGTGCATTATTTGAACACCATTTTTTATAACCTCATTTGCCGCCAACAGGGGGTGGCCAGCCGGCAAACGGCCCAATGGATTTACGTCAGCCGCGGGGACAGTTTGATCAGCCGCCTTACTTGCATGAAAGAATTTGCGCCGTATACCTGTGGGGAAGGTCATTATAATATCATTGCCGAACTGACGGATTCACAGGCCAATCCGGTGTATTTCCGCGATCCGGACCGGCACATCGATGGGATCTTGAATGAATTGGTGAAGATGAGGTTTTTAAAGCATAGAAAGCATGTGGAGTCGGTGCATGTGGTGCCGGTCGAGGACACCTATCCGATTTACCACCGCGGTTACAATAAAGATTTCGGTTCCGCCGCGGCCGGGATCAAGAAATTTTCCAAACGCATCCATCTCCTGGGCCGCTGCGGGGCTTTTTGGTATAATAACTCCGACCATTCCATCCGTTTTGCCATTGAAATGGCCGGCCAGCTGTTGGGCCGTCAACGCCGGGAATTTGATTACCGCGCCTATTTCGGGGGGTCTTATCCTGCCGTGGGCGGGCCTTCTCCGGGCAATGCGGGACAAGGGGCCTGACGCGCATGGACAAGCCACATTTGACCATGCGGGGTCTGTGGGTCATTCTGGTGCTGGAATACGTTTTTATTTTCGGCGTGATTTTTAATTATGACCTGGCTTCTTTTCAAGGTGAGAAAATCACCTCCCACTCCTGGGTTTTGTCCAACGGCAAACAATGGCGCTGGGAGGACTTTGGCAGGTTTTTGAATACGGAAGTCATTGAGTTAAGCGGTGACCGGCTTTCCAGGCCGGTGTCCAATTTTGTGGAAGTGCTCAACGCCAAATTCCGCGCCAATTGCTGGGATCTTTTTCCGCCGCACCCCTCTTTTTCCATCATGTGGTTTTTGTCCTTCATTGCCTTGCCTTATTTTTTGTTTCATTTTTTCCGCAACATGGGTTGCGCCGCCGCTGTTGCTTTTGCCGGCACCTGCTGGTATCTGGCTTCGGCGGGGTTTTTAAGCCCCCTGGCCATGCTGTTTCATCCAGCCAAGGGCCTGGTCAATCTTTTGGGCGTGCTGGCATTGTTTATGGGGTCGAAGTTTCACGCCCATTTTGCCCAAAACCCCGGCAGATGTTCGGTGCGGGACCTTCGCCACGGCTGGTTTTATGCCGCCGGTTTCTTTATATGCCTGGTGTTGGCGTTGTTTTCCGACGAAACGGCCATTTTTGTTTATGTCATGGCCGCGGCCTTTTTTGTCCCCTTGTTCTGGAAGCTCAAAGAACGGTGGCTGCTGGCCGCAGGGATGTTGTGCCTTCCTGTTTTCTATGGATGGGCGATCCGCTGGGGACTGCCGGCCCTGCATTTTGGACTCAGCGGCCATGCCAATGACCTGCGCCATTTTGTTTCTTACCCGCGCCTCATGGATTTATTTCTTCCCAATGTTAAGAATTTGATGACCAATTTTTATTGGCTGTTGGGCGACCATCCGCATTTGCGGTGCAATCTCTTTGCTTTTCGGGCGTTCCCGCATCTGTTCGCGCTGCAGGCGGCGTACACCCTGGCCGTGGCCGTGCTTATGTATGCGTTTATTCGCAATTTTGATAAACGCCGCCTGCGCGCCATCATCACCTGCGTCTTGCTGGCCCTTGCTTTTGTGTTTTTCCATACGTTTCAATTGTCCAATAATGCCCGTATTTGGGGGGTGTGGTGGTACGGAAGCTTGTTTTCTCTGGTGTATGCCCTGCTGTTGACGTTTATTTTACAGCAGGCGTGGGAAGGGAGCAAGACGCCGCTATTGCGGCAATGGCTGCTGCCTGTTGCCGCGATCATGGTCTGCCACGCCCTGGTGTTTTCCACTTACCGCATCAATTATTTTAAGGCCAATTCCGGCCCCCATTTTGAAGGCAATCCATTTAAACCAACCAGCGTTGAGCAGTACAAATATTACAGTTTTTTAGACAGCCTGCGCCGCAGCCGGTGCAAATACCTGTACACGGCGCGGCAATGGGCCCGGGCCAAACATAAAAACGCGCCCTCAACGCCGCAGGGCGATGCGTGCATCGCGCCATTGGAGAATGACAGTGTTTTTAAAGTGGAGACCCTTTATTTATCCGTGGAGCTGTGACGGCCGCGCGCGGGAGTATTGCCATGCCCAGTTTGATTATTAAGAGGCCCTTTTTTTTGTTCGCATTATTGTTGGTCCTCTCATTCATCGCCTTCGCCCCTTCCTTTTTTACGGATTTTGGCATGCACAATGATTATTCCATGTTTGACAATACGGGCAATCCCTGGCTGAGGTCCATAGAGTCATACGCCATGGTGGAAAAGGGCAGGTTTTTAGGGGGCATTTTATTTTCGGTGGTGTGCGCTTCGCTGACAACCATCCATGATTTCGCCAAAGTAAGGGTCCTTTCCTATCTGTTTGCCATTTTGGCCGCGGCCGGGATCATTTATTTGCTGCGCAGGCGCTATCGCCTTGAGGCCAACTGGTCCATCCTGATCGCGTTTGGCATTTTATTTTTACCCACGTCCCAAGTCAATATCCTTTGGGTCTGCGAGTTTATGCAGGGCTCATTTTCGGTTTTTTTGACCGTGTTATGCTGTGCGTTGAGAGAAGCGTCCCGCGGTAAAAGCAAGACCGGCACGGCCGCGGCGTTTGTGCTTTTGATCGCCATCATTTTTATTTATCCATCCACGGCCCTTTTTATAACGGCATTGTTTCTGGCCCGGCTTTTGTTTTTAGAAGGACCGTGGCCGGCCATCCGGCGGCAGGCTTGGTTTGATGCGGCCTTCGTGGGGCTGGCCATGGCGGGTTACCGCCTGGTTGACCAATATATTGTCATGAATATTGCCGCCCATTATGGCATCAGCTCTCATACGGGGGATGAAGGCGACACCGGCATAACCGGCAATTTCCTGGCCAAACTGCCCCTGCTGCGGCAAGTTTTGCTGGTTTCCTTAAGCGGCGCATGGCACCCGTTATTGCAAGAGTGGGGGGCGGCGATCCCCGTCGCCATCATGGGCGCCTGCGCGGCATGCGCCTGGCACTGCCAGAAGCGCATTGCTTGGTTTTCTTCGACGGCCCTGCAGAAAACCCTCTTTTTCTTGGTTTTGTTGGCCCTGTCCATCGCCCCTTGCTTGTTGGCCAAAGAATATTTTAATCTCAGCGGCTACAGGATCCTTTTGCCGCCTGCCGCGCTTATCGTGGTCATGCTGTTTTACGCGCTTATCCAGACAGACTCTCTGGCCAGGCGCAGGTATCACAGCGGTATTGTCCTCGCCCTGGCCATTGCCATGACCCTCGCGGCTTTTGCCGTTTGTTTCTGGAATGTCGGCAATGTGGTCAACAACCATGACCGGGAATTGAAGTTCGCGCGCGCCAGGATCAATGCTTGCGACACGGCCAACGTCAACCGGTATCTTGTTTTCAGGATCCCGGTCGGAAATGCTTACATCAAGCAAAAAATGTTTTACGAATTTAACTTTGTCATCAAAATGGCAGGGGAAACGCAGTCCATTGTTACCCAGCTTTTGAAGGAGAAGGGGACCTATAACCCCGACTACAGGACGTTTTTTTTATCTGAGCCGTTTATCATTAAGCTGTACGCGCCGACCCCGCAGGATTGCGTGATCAATTTAAATGAGGCCGTTGATAAATAGGGCGCTGTCCCCTGATACATATGTGCGGAATTATTGCCCACCTCAGCTTCGACGATCAATGCCGCATCAGCGAGCCTCATCTTAAACAATTAAATGATCTTTTGACCCATCGCGGTCCCGACGATCAGGGGCTGTTCCTGCAGGGGAATGTCGCCCTGAGTATGCGCCGTTTGTCCATTGTCGACTTGCCCGGCGGTCACCAGCCCATGACATCGGCTGATGGGCGATTTACCATCGTTTTTAACGGCGAAATTTATAATCATCGTGATTTGCGCGCGGTTTTACTCAAATTGGGTTTTCCCGCCCATACCCACAGCGATACTGAAACGCTGCTGTATGCCTGCGCGGCGTGGGGTAAAGAGTGTGTGGGCAAACTCAACGGCATGTTCGCGTTTGCGGTTTGGGACCGGAAAGAGCAGGAGCTTTTTGTGGCCCGTGACCGTGTGGGCATGAAGCCTTTGTATTATGCCAGCGACGGAAAACGCATCATGTTTGCCTCGGAGCTGACCCCCATCGCGCGCAGCGGGTTCTTTGATGCGCGGTTAAACCATAAAGCCATTTGCGATTATCTGAGTTATTGGTATATCTGCGAACCGGAAACAATATTTCGGAACATTTATCAATTGCCTCCCGGACATTATGCTCTCATCCGCAAGGGACAAATGCGTATACAACGGTACTGGCAAATTCCTGCGGAAAAAGAACAGGACATCTCTTTTAATGAAGCGGCCCGGCAGTTGGACCATTTGCTCAAAGATGCGGTCAAGCTGCATTTGGGCGCGGACGTGCCTTTAGGGACTTTTTTAATCGGGGGCATTGATTCCGGTTTGGTCACGGCCATGGCCGCGGCCCAAGTGCCGCGGCAGATCCAGTCTTTTGCCATTGGTTTTAAAGAAGCCGGCTACGATGAAACGCCCCTGGCCCGCATAAGCGCCCAAAGGCACGGGGTCAGGCTGGATGTGCATATTATGGAAGACATCACTCCGCCTTTGGTGGAAGAAATTATTTCCGCCTTTGATGAGCCGCTGGGCAATGCCAGTTATGTGCCCGCGTATTTGCTGGCCCGCGCGGCCCGCGCCAAAATGAAGGTGGTCTTGACCGGCGACGGAGGGGACGAGCTTTTTGGCGGCTACCCCACCTATCAGGCGCCGTATTATCAAAATATGTGGCAATCGCTTCCAGGTCCGCTTAAGAATCTAATCAAGCAAGCGGTCCATCGCCTGCCGGTTTCGCACCGGCGCATTTCCTTGGACTACCGTTTAAAGCAATTGATGCAGGGCATTGACCTGGATTACCGGCGGGCACATTGCGCCTGGCGCGAGGTGTGCTCTTTGGCCGCGCAGAAGGATTTATGGCGTGAAGAATTATGGGGCGCAGGGTCCTATGATCCTTTCAACGTGGCGGCGCGGTATTTCGCCAGGGCCAAAGGATTGTCGGTGGTGAACCAATTGATGTATGTGGACCTAAACACGTATTTATTAAACGATCACCTGCGCAAAGTCGACCGCATGACCATGGCCCATGGCCTGGAAGCCAGGATCCCCTTGCTGGACCACCGCATCGTGGAATTTGCCATGCGTTTGCCCGCGGAACATAAAATCACCTTAAGCCGGACCAAAAAAATTTTAAAAGCTGTGGCCCGGCGCTATTTACCGCCGCAGGTCATCAAGGGAGAGAAAAAGGGCCTGACCTCGCCCATTGCCGGCTGGCTCAGCCAAGAGTTGAAAGACTATGCCGGGGACCAGCTCAAAGGCGGCATCGTCGAAGAGTTGTTCCAAAAGGCCGCGGTGGACAAGCTGTGCCGGGACCACTGGGACAAACGCAAAGACCACAGCCGTTTATTATGGGCGTTATTGACGCTGCAGGTATGGCATAAAAACTTAAAATAGCTGGAGGTAGTATATATTTTATTGACAGAGTATATACTTATGTTATGCTTTGTATTGGAGAGAGGGCAGGGGAATGTTGAAGGTAAAAGAAAAAAAATTGCTTAAAATAGGGAATAATAGTTACGCCCTTGTTTTACCTAAAGAATTTGTCAGCAATTGCAGGGAAGTGGTCTTGGAATATGACAAGAACCATTTGAATGTCAGCCATAAGGTTTCGGAAAAAAGCGTTGCTTATGAACAGGCCCTTTTTGCCCAGTATGCCGGAAAAGGGCCCAAGGATTTGTCCGTAAATCGAAAAAAGTATTTAAAGGAATCATTGCGTGCCAAATATCGCCCTCATTGATGCCGGCCCGCTGATCGCCGTTTTTAACAGCAATGATTCTTTCCACGGCAAAATCAAGGAACGCCTTAAAGAATTCCGTCTGCAGCATGGCCGGTTCATAACGACGTGGCCTGTCATTAGTGAGGCTGCTTATATGCTTCATACGCATACCGGCTTGAAGGCACAAACCGGTCTTTTTAAATGGGTCATAGAGGAATACCTGGAGATTTTTGATTTAAAACCCGAACACATAAGGCGCGTATTGACCCTTCAGGAAAAATATCATGACTTGCCTATGGAGTTTGCGGTAGAAGCCCAAAAGCTTCTTAGCATCAGTTTAGAAGGCAGTGTCGGATAAAAACAGGACTCCGCAGTCGCGGAGTTTTTATGTCTATGTCGTCTGGCTCTGGTTGGTTATCTGGATGTTTGGCCTCGAGTATACGGCATTAAGGCCATATATCTTGCAAGTTTGACGGCGTGGGCGACCATTCGCTGATGCTTGTTGCAGAGC
>JACQQW010000149.1 GCA_016206745.1 Candidatus Omnitrophota bacterium
GCGCATGTTTTTTTCGCTTACCGTAAAAATACAGAGGCCCTTACGGTTCAAGTGGTTAAAGTTTTTGGTTCTTTCACTATTGGCGAAAACGCGAAAACGGCATAAATCATAAAACTCGCGATAACGCCGAATGTTTTTATCAAAAAGAACGGGACAAACATAAAAGCCATGCTCGCGGACAACGCGGCCATCAGAACATACACAAGCGGTTTGGGGATGGTAAAATCCGCTTTGCCGCGGCTGATCATCAACAAGAAGGGTATGATCTGGATCGGCAATTTATAGTCGTGGCTGGTGGCCGGTAAAAGGGACATCAATTGAAATGCCATTCCAATCAAGCCCGCTTCGGCGACAGAAAACGCCGATGAGGTATGCGGCTTGCCTTTGAACGCGAGCCATAAGAACGCGGCCGTAAAAACCAGTACCGCAGCCGCAGACAATGCCTTGGCGGTAATGACCTCCAGATCAGGGGAAAGATACCTAAGCCTGACCATTTCATGCGCAAAAGATATTAAACAATGATTTCCAGGCCAGGAACAGGGATGTTCCACCATCTCTTTGACCACCTTTATATAGCTAAAGCCGACGTCCTTACCGCGGATAAAAAGCATCAGGACATTGAGCGCCATAAACACCGCAAGGGTCTTCCATCGATACCGTATGAACAGAACGCTCCCGAGAATGACCGGATAAATTTTATATTGGGCCGCGAGCACAAGGGCAATGACCGCGGTTTTCCTGAAATTGCGGCTTAAAGCAAAAAGCCCCACCGTTGAGAAGAAGCCAAGCAGTATCTCAAATTGGCCGCGCTCAAGGGCAAATAAAACAGGGTATGTGTGATAAAAAATCCCTGTGCACAGCAAAGCGATAAATAAATCCATTTGTCCGGTCAGAAAAACTTTGTTTTCTCTGATACAAAGAAAAATCGCGGAAAACAGCAGCGCGATAAGGGCATAAGTAAATAACACATACGCGGATTTAGGGCCAAGAAAAGTCAGCGGTATATAAGAAACAGCCGCCCACGGCGGATGGACGCTCATGCTGGTCCCGCCGTCCCGGACTGAGGATGAAATGTTGTATAAATAATGAAAATCCAGCCCAATGTCAGGCCAGGTAAAATTTCTTCCGAAGTCTTCCCGAAAAGTCTCTTTACTGACCCGGTAGAAATGGATCATAAATAAAAAACACATTAAATAAACGGTCATGCCAAAACAGAAAAACGTGCGTAAAAAATCACTTTGCTTATTTTTTTCCATACTCGCTCTTTCCCATTACAAAGGAAGCCCCCAATGAAAAACCTCTGAAGTCCTGTGCAGGCGAAAAGTCAAAAATACAATAAGACCCAGGACCACTGCCGGACGGACAAATTTAGGATCAGACGCGCGGACCAGCCACACGGAAAAAAGCGTTGTTGCGACAATCCCTGCCGGGGTCAAGCTCATAAAATACCTCGCCGGCACCTGAAATCCTTGATACCCATTGGCCGGCTCCATGGCTTTGAAGCGGACCAAAACAGCCGCATAGGCCAACAACATAAGCCCAAGGAACACAATATACTTTCCTTCCAATGCGATGGGATTACGGTCCTTTGCCTGCCAGCGCCGGCCCCAAAAAAACAATGCAAATATAAAAATAATAAAAAACCGGTCTTTGGGGATGTTGGCGCTGATCAAGGCCACAGGGCCATCAACAAAATGAAAAATGAAGTTGCTGACATTAGGAAAAGTAAAATAATAAAACAGGCATATGGACACGGGCAACACAGTCATGGCAAGGTACCTTTGCCATTGACGGCAACTAAAAGACCATAAAACCACAGAACACGCCACTATCTGAAGCGCACTGACGCTGGTTGTTAGGGCCAGCAGGCAATGCACCAACGCCAACCACCCCCAAACCTTGTGACCAGATGGCGTGCCTCTTAATAGTTCTAACAGCAATAGGATTTGTGCTGTTGTGAGAAAAAACAACAGCGCATATGGCCTGGCTTCTGTCCAATGGGCCCATAGCATAAATGAAGACAATGCCACCATTACGCTGTAAAACCCTACAGTCAGGGAATAACGGACCGCAAAATAATAAAACAAGGCGCTTAAGGACAGCGCGATGAACAACACCGGCTGTACGCGAAGAAAGACCTGCGAAAATATATCTTCACGGTCCCATTTTCCATCCACCCACGCTTGAGGCATATGATATGAAAACACATCACACTGCAGTTTCTGCAACACATAGAATAATGGGGTATTGTTCCCTTCCACACCACCCATATCACCCACAAGCATCCGGCCGTAAGACCTGCCCATGATGCTGCTGACCAGGGAATAACTCTCGTCATTCCATAATTCTTGATGCGAAGCCCGGACCAGGCCAAACCACACAAAGAAAACCAATAAAACTCCTGTTATCATACCTATGGTCCGGTCCATTTGCTCTCCAAATTAAGCCCTTTTTATACCCGATTTTGGATACGACGTCAAGGAAGAATATGGGTATTGTGGGTATCCGGGATGAACCTGGAAATATTTTCTTCGGTTACGGGAAAGAAATACGCATCCAAATAGGCCCGCGCCTGCCGTTGCTCCATCTTAAACTGTTCATCCGGCATGGCCTCCAGGGCTTTCAAAGCATCCCTTAGGCTCCCATCACAGCGGACCGACGCTTTTAAAGCGTTGCATTCAAATAAAGGGTCAAAATTCAGCACAGAATTCATATCAATATGCACAACAGGCTTTCCCATCATCAAGGCTTCCATGGACACGGTCGTGCTGTAATAAACAATGACATCCCCCCACTCCAAGTCCGCCTTCAAAGAAGCATTGCTGATTTCCACATTCGTAAAACCCTTGATCTTTAACTCTAATCTTTTTTCAAGAACATCCCAGGGCAATAAAGGATGTGTCCGTATCCTTAAAGTGTACCCTTTGACTCCCGCCAATTGCTCAAAAACAAATTTGACCATTGGTTCAACGATGAATGACCCCTCTAATGCCAGCAGCACATGTCTGATAGGCCTGCGGACGTGTGCCGCAAGAGCGCGCAAATACTCAAACCGTAAAGCGCAAGCGGCCTGCGCCTCGATTGGCCCGCAAGAATATTTCCGCATGATCGCTTTGGGACGATCGCCTGTCGTTAAAATTTTATCCGGTAAAAGGCCATGCTTCACCTCCGCCCGACCGACAAAATAATTCAAAAACGCCTGCGGAGTCACCGCGTACTGGTAGCCGATAATTTTCGTTGAAGGGGCATGCTTACGCAGGGCCATAA
>JACQQW010000018.1 GCA_016206745.1 Candidatus Omnitrophota bacterium
ATTTTGAGTAGCGGCAAAAAAAAATCAAATTTCCTTGTGTTGTTGATTGAACTTTGTTATATTTCTTGTGTTCAATTAACCTCAAGGAGCAATTATGTCCAAAGCCGTGCAAGGCGCCTTAGCAATTTTGATCGTTCTGTTGGTTGTCAGTGTCGCGTTCGCTTTTTTTGCCCTTACTCAGAAACAATCTTTGGAACAGCAAAATCAAAACCTGCAATCCCAGCTCTCCGATTTTCAGGCCAAAGAAACCAAACTCCTGGCCCAAGCCAAAAAATTTGAAAAAGACCAGCAGGACCTTATGGCGCGCCTGTCCCAGAAAGACAGTGAAAGAGCGCAGCTCCAGCGCAGTTACGATGAATTGAAAACCAGGTCCGACGAAGTTTCCGACCAACTAAACCAAATCACCCAGGACCGTGATGATTGGAAAAATCGTTTGGAAACCATCCGCCGCGAGCGCGACGATTTGATGGAGAAATTAAAAAACCGGCCCAAAGAAATTGTTTATAAAGAACGGGAGCCTGAAAAGCCCAAAGCCGAAGACGAGGCCGACCCGTCACCGGCCGTGGCCACGCCTGAGGGAGATCAATATTGGGCGCAGGTGCTCAAGCAAAAAGCCGCGTTGCAGCTGGATTTGGAAAAAGCCAGGGCCGATTTGGACCAAAACGCCTTGCAAATCGTGGAGCTTAAAAAACAAAATGCCGAGGCGCAACTGGAACTGAAGAATTTGGCCGATGCCAAGCAGGAAGTCGAGCGTAAAATAAAATACAGCGAGGACCTCGCCAATAATCTTTCCCTGGAAGTCGCCCGGGCCCATGGGGACCAGAAAAACGCCAATGACCGCGCCGAGGGTATAAAACAACAAAACTTTGAATTGCAAAAGCAGGTCAAGCAATTGACAACGACTAAACTTGCTTTGGAAAAGACCATCGCGCAGATCAACCAGGACAAGACCGTGATGCAGAAAAAACTGGCCGAGACCGAAGGGGTCATCCAGGGGCGCATTGATGAGATCTGGCAAATCAAACAAAACCTGGACAAGAAGATTTCCAATATGCCCAAACCCACCCCCGGGGAATTCGAACTGCCGCCGATCATCGTCAATGCCAATGCTTCAGCGGAAAGCGCCAAACCTGTGGTCATGGGAAAGACCCAAGGTTCCATCATCAGCCTTAATGATTCGAATAATTTTGTGATCGTGGATTTTGGAGAAAGCGACGGCAGCCGGGTCGGCCGTAAAATCAATGTGTACCGCAGCAACAATCCGATCGGTGTTTTGGAAGTCATACAGGTCCGCAAAGACATTTCGGCCGCGGACATTAAACAAAGCTCCGTGAAGTTTAAAGTTGGAGATGTTGTTAAGTATCAGTAGGGACGGTCCGCGGACCTCCCGTGCAAGCATAAAAAAATGGGCATGAATGGTATTACCAAAAGGATCAGCATCACTGATGTTGCCCGCCGGGCGGATGTTTCCATTACCACGGTTTCCCGTGTCTTGAACAAAGTCCCTACCGTCAACAAAGAGATCGCCGCGCGCGTCGAAGACGCCATCACCTTTTATAAATTTAAGCCCAACGCCACGGCCCAGCGCCTGGCCAGGGGGACCCTGAGCACGGCGATCGGGTTTGTCATCCCCGGTTTTCCAGGCATATTCCATTCGTTTTACGCGGTGGAACTCATGCGCGGCATCGGGCATGGCTGTGAAACCATGCGTCTCGACCTGGTTTTTCATATTACCGATGGGCTTAATCCATTGAGATCCAGTTACGCCGGCGGCCTTATTTTTGCCGACATTATTGAGAACCGGTCCCAGGTCGAGGACGCGATTGCCGACGGCACTCCTGCCCTGGTTCTTAACCATGCGGCCGGTGACCTGGATGTCAGTTACATTGCCGTGGATAATGTCAAAGGGGGCGCCATTGCGGCGGAATACCTCATAAGCCTGGGGCATAAACGCATTGCCACCGTCACCGGAAACATGCAGACGCAGGCAGGTCGTGAACGTTTTGAAGGGTTCCAAAAGACCCTGATGAACGCCGGCGTCTCTTTTGAAACGGAATATTTTTATAAGGGCGATTATTCCCGCCGCTGCGCCCGCCTGGCGGCGGAACGGTTTTTTGCTTTGGACAACCCTCCAACCGCGGTCTTTGCCGCCAGCGATGACATGGCACTGGAAATCATTTCAGTGGCCATGGAAAGCGGCATCAAGGTGCCGGAAGACATTTCCATCATCGGTTTCGATGACAATCCCGCCGGCCTGTTCGGGCCTATCGCCCTGACCACGGTCAAACAGCCTTTGTTCGCCATGGGGGAGGAGGCAGTTAAGGTCGTTGGCGACATCATGCAAGGCAAAACCCAGGGCCTCTTCCGCAAGGTCCTGAGCCCCGAACTGATCGTGCGCGAATCCTGCGCCCCGCCATCGTCATAAATTTGCCATCTGTGGAAGTATATTGACAAAACGTACGCTATATGGTACGCTCCTATTTAGGAGGGTTTTGATATGACAACATTGACCGCAAGCAAAGCCAGGAGTAGTTTGTACCGCCTGCTGGACCAGGCCGCACAGTCGCATGAGCCAATTCAAATTATGGGCAGGCGCAACAATGCGGTGCTCATTTCCGAGGAGGATTGGCGTTCCATCCAGGAAACATTGTATTTAATGAGTGTCCCAGGAATGCACAAGTCCATTGTTAAAGGTATGAAAACACCGGTCAACAAATGCTCTAAGAAGTTAGATTGGTAAATGCAATGGGTTGGCAGATTGTGTTTACCAAACAGGCCGGGAAAGATGCTAAAAAATTAGCGGCTTGCGGCTTAAAACCTAAAGCAGAAACGCTTCTTGGAGTGCTTGAGAATAATCCGTTTCAAAACCCGCCGCCGTACGAAAAACTCCTGGGCGATTTTTCAGGCGCTTATTCCCGCCGGATTAATATCCAGCACCGGCTTGTTTATGAAGTGTTGAAGGAACATAAAATGGTCAAGGTTTTAAGTATGTGGACGCATTATGAATGATTTGACAATACCCTTGTTTCAAGGTAAATTTAATCTTCTATGAATAATTCTTTTGATTGCATAGTCATTGGCGCGGGGCATGCCGGGATTGAGGCGGCGCTGGCTTGCGCCCGCATGGGTTGCCGCACCGCCATGGTCACTTTGTCGAAAGAAACCATCGGCCAGATGAGCTGCAACCCGGCCATCGGCGG
>JACQQW010000146.1 GCA_016206745.1 Candidatus Omnitrophota bacterium
CGACCGGGGTGGGCTGGGTGCTGCAATATGCGCTGGTCGACAAAACCGGTAAACACAGCCTGCAGGACCTGCGCAGTTTTCAGGACTGGTCTTTGCGTTATCACCTCCAAAGCGTCCCCGGCGTGGCGGAAGTGGCGCCTGCGGGCGGTTTTGTCAGGCAATACCAGGTCACAGTCGACCCCAACACACTGCTGGCTTATAAAATCCCCATTACCAGGGTCATTGAAGCGGTGCGGGACGGCAACCAGGAGACCGGCGGGCGTTTGATTGAAATGGCCGGGGCCGAATATATGGTCCGCGGCCGCGGCTATGCCAAATCCGTCGAGGACCTGGAAGAGATCGTGGTCGGCAACGGCCAAAACGGCACGCCGGTTTTGGTCAAGCATGTGGCCCATGTGGCCATGGGCCCCGATATCCGCCGGGGAGTACTGGACCTCAATGGCGAAGGCGACGTGGTGGGCGGCACCATTGTCATGCGCCAGGGCGAGAAT
The DNA here is from genome assembly GCA_016206745.1 of Candidatus Omnitrophota bacterium. Taxonomy (GTDB): domain Bacteria; phylum Omnitrophota; class Gorgyraeia; order Zapsychrales; family Fredricksoniimonadaceae; genus JACQQW01. Next base: position 492 of record JACQQW010000146.1, read on the forward strand.
GCCTTGAAGGTCATCGAAGCGGTCAAGGCCAGGCTGAAAGAACTGGGGCCGTCTTTGCCGGAAGGGGTCACCGTTGACATTACTTATGACCGGTCGGACCTGATCTTAAAAGCCATGGACAACCTGCGCCGCCAGTTGATCGAGGAAATGCTCATTGTCAGCGCGGTGATCCTGGTATTTCTCTGGCATTTTGCCTCCGCCTTTGTTCCCATTGTGACCATTCCCATTGCGGTGCTGCTGTCCTTTATCCCGATGCTTAAAATGGGATTGACCTCCAACATCATGTCCCTGGCCGGCATTGCCATTTCCATCGGGGTGCTGGTCGACGGCGCCATCGTGCAGATGGAGAACGTGTACAAACGGCTGGAAGAGTGGCAGGCCGGGGGCCGTCAAGGCGACGAGCGGGCCGTCATCTTAAACGCCATCAAGGAAGTCGCTCCGTCGGTATTTTTCTCCCTGTTGGTCATCGCGGTCTCGTTCCTGCCGATCTTCACTCTGGTCGACCAGGAAGGGCGGTTGTTTACGCCTTTGGCCTGGTCCAAGACCTTTGCCATGGCCATTGCCGCGGTCTTGGCGATCACCTTGACTCCGGCGGTGCGCATGCTGTTTTCCGCCGGACGGGGTAAATATTATCCGGAAGAAAAACACCCGGTCAGCCGCGCGCTGTTTAAGGTCTATGAGCCGGTGTGCCGGTTTGTGCTTAAACACGCCAGGGCCGCCATCATCGCCGCGGCGTTTTTGGTCTTAAGCACCATCCCTGTTTATTTAAAGCTTGGCTCCGAGTTCATGCCGCCTTTGTGGGAGGGACAGATTTTGTACATGCCCACCACCATGCCCGGCATCTCCGTGGCCGAGGCCCAAAAGCTGCTGCAAACCCAGGACCGCATTTTGAAAAGTTTCCCTGAGGTTGAAAAGGTGTTTGGCAAAGCCGGGCGGATAGAAAGCTCGACGGACCCGGCGCCGTTTTCCATGATGGAGACCGTGGTGGCGCTCAAGCCCGAGGCGCAATGGCGCAGGAAGGATGGCAAGCGCCTCACGCATGAGCAATTGATCGAAGAAATGGACCGGGCCTTAAAGATACCCGGCACCACCAATGCCTGGACCATGCCCATCAAAAACCGCATCGACATGCTTTCCACCGGCGTGCGCACGCCCATCGGCATCAAAGTCCTGGGGGCTGATCTGGAGGAAGTGGAAAAGATCGGCGTCCGTTTGGAAGGCATCCTTAAAGATGTCCCGGGCACGCGCAGCGTGTTTGCGGAGCGCGCCGCAGGGGGGTATTTCCTGGACTTTGACCTCAAGCGCGACCAGCTGGCCCGTTATGGCTTGTCCATCACCGACGCGCACATGACCATCAGCTCCGCCATCGGCGGGGAGGAAGTCACCACCACCGTCGAGGGGCGGCGGCGTTACGGGGTCAATGTCCGCTACCCGCGCGGACTGCGCGACGATCCGGAAAAGTTGAAGCGGGTCTTGATCGCAACGCCCACCGGCGCGCAAATCCCCATATCTAATGTGGCGGACATCGTGGCGCGCACCGGCCCTTCCATGATCCGCAATGAGAACGGCATGCTGGCCGGTTATGTGTATGTGGACGTGGCCGGAACAGACATTGGCACCTATGTTGAGAACGCCAAAAAGAAAGTGGCGGCGGAATTAAAAATGCCGCAAGGTTATGGCTTGATCTGGAGCGGGCAGTATGAGAACATGTTGCGGGTGCGCGAGCGGCTTAAGGTGGTCGTGCCGTTGACCTTGTTCATCATTGCTTTATTATTGTTTATGAACACCCGCTCCTGGGTCAAGACCGGCATTGTTTTGCTGGCAGTGCCGTTCTCGCTTGTCGGCGCGGTATGGCTGTTGTGGGCGCTGGGATACAATATGTCCATTGCCGTATGGGTGGGCATGATCGCGCTCATGGGTCTCGACGCGGAGACCGGAGTGCTGATGCTGTTGTTCCTGGACCTGTCCTATCAGGATGCCAGGCGCCGGGGGCGGTTGAATTCAATAGAGCAATTGCGCGAGGCCATTGTGCATGGGGCGGTGCGCCGGGTCCGGCCCAAAATGATGACGGTCATGGCCGCGCTGCTGGGGCTCTTGCCCATCATGTGGTCGCGCGGCATCGGCTCCGACGTGATGGGCCGCATCGCCGCGCCCATGATCGGCGGGCTGGTGACGTCTTTTTTACTGGAACTCTTAGTATACCCGGCCATTTATTTTTTATGGAAAAGAAAAACCATCAATACAAACTAAAAGGAGAAGAACATGAAAAACATCATTATGGCAGTTTGCTTGATCGCAGGTCCGGTTGTTCCGGTATGGGCGGCAGGAAATGTTCAAGACCAGGCCAAACAAGCCCCGGCAGCGGTCCCCGCTGAAGAAAAAACGGCCCAGTTGGTCGAAGTGGGCAATAAAATCTGCCCGGTCAGTCATGAAGAAATAGGTGAACACGGCATGGAGCCGCGCAAGGTGACCTATAAAGGCAAAGTATATAACCTTTGCTGCAGCATGTGTGGAGTGGATTTTAATAAAGACCCGGAAAAATACAGCAAAATCGCTGAGGAGGAAGTGAAAGAGGTGAAAGAGGAGCATCACATTTAGGATTAGTTTTTTGAAAATTGCTTTTAAAGCGTGTCGGCCCCGACAA
>JACQQW010000147.1 GCA_016206745.1 Candidatus Omnitrophota bacterium
CTTTAATCTCTTGACCCGAGCTATCCAGAAAAATGATCGTTGGCAACCCAATGACATGGTATTTCTCGATCATGTCATTAACTTTCGGGTCATCCATATTGGTCGCATCCACCCGTAAAGTTGTCACTCCTTTAAGTTCATCAATGATTTGAGGATTCGAGAATACTGTCCTCTCTATTTCGTGACAACTGATACACCAATCCGCGTAATAGTCGATAATAATTGGTTTATGCTGGGCAACCGATGCCTTCACATTCTCTATGCTATAGGCTTGCCAGGGAATCCCGGATGCTTTTGTACTTGGGACGTGTAAATGCAAAGCTAAGGACAGATAAAAAGCGGCAAATCCTAATAAAATTACGCCGAAAATACGTTCAATCCAAACGAGCCAATGACCCGCTTTAGGCAATTTTGATACAAGACCGGAAAAAGTCCCCAATAATAGATAAGGCAGACCTAACCCCAAGGAAAAAATAAAAAAAGCGGAAAAACCAAAAGCGGGACTGCCATTATCCGCTACCGCCGCTAATAAGGCAATGACTGGAGGGCCAATGCACGGGGCAGCAAATATGCCAACAAACATCCCCGATAGAAATAACCCCAGATAATTGGCTTTACGCAGGCCCCCTAAACGACTTAATAACTCGCTAGGGAACCGGATTTGAAAAACCCCAAACATCGATAATGCAAGAACAAACATAATGCCGGCAACGCCCAATAAAACCCAAGTATTTTGTAAAATACTGCCAAAGATTTTGCCGGTTGAAGCGGCAAAATACCCCAATGTGCTGTACATAAGCGCGATACCCAGCACATACGCTAAAGCTTTGCTAAATGAATACCCCAATGACTGCTTTTCACCCGGCTTTGCTTTAAAAAGGGAGGCTGTCACCGTCAGCATCGGATAAACGCAAGGTGTTAAATTAACCGCTAACCCGGCGATAAAGAATCCTAAGAATTGAAATATATGATTATTCCACATAAATTTTAGTTCTCCGTACTCTACAGTTACTGAAGTTTTAAATTAAACCTTTGGAAATGGCGTATTTGACAAGACTGGCGGGGGTCTTTAGCCCAAGTTTCCCGATGAGGTGGCTGCGATGCGTTTCAACGGTGCGGATGCTGATTTTAAGGGAGGCGGCAATGTTTTTATTGGCCTTGCCTTCAGCAATGCGTTTTAAAATCTCTTTCTCTCTTGAAGTCAATATCTCCAAAGAAGGCGTATCACCTTCCTGATCCATGGAACGGACATATTGTTCCGCGATCAAGTTGGAAATAGCGGGAGAGATGAAATTCTTTCCTTTCATGACGACTTTAATGGCCATGGCCAGCTGATCAAATGCGCCGTCTTTAAGGACATACCCGTAAGCGCCGTTGGCCATCGCATGCTTAAAATGTTCGGCATCTTTTTGCATGGTGAGGACCAGGGTCTTGATTTTAGGGAATTTCCTGCGGATTTCTTTAAGCGTGGCCAACCCATCCATATTGGGCATGGAAAGGTCCATGACCACACAATCCGTTTTGTTCGAAGCCAGTTTCTCTAATAGATCTTCACCATCTTTGGCTTGTGCAACCACTTTAAAATCATGCTCCTTTTCCAAAAGCCCTTTAAGGCCGGCGCGGAGCATTTCATGGTCATCGGCAAGAATGATCCTGATCATATCCCCTCATTGACTGGAATTTCCACCAAGATCGTTGTTCCATGTTTGGGCTGGGACTGAATGCCGATGGTCCCGCCAAGCAGCTTGGCGCGCTCCTGCATGGTGGTCAACCCCAAACCCGAAGACGGGCCGGTAAAAACAAACCCCCGGCCATTGTCATGGATGGAAATTTTAAGCAGTCCTTTTTTACTGACGGCCTTGACCTGGACATTGGTTGCCCCCGCATGTTTCATAATATTGGACATGGCCTCCTGGATAATGCGAAATACATTAATGGGCTCCGCCTTGAAACGAAGGTTGTCCAGTTCCAAATGCCTGAAACTGATCTTCAACCTGTTGTTGGAACCCATCTCTTTAAACATGGCTTCAAGGGCCGACGTCAGCCCCAGCACGTCCAATGTGGAAGGCCGCAAACGCATGGCCAGATGGCGTGATTTCTCTATAATAGCATTCAGATAATCGGTGATTTTCTGCTGGTCCGGGTCCAATTTTCTGTGATTACCGGATTGGACCAACCAGGCGGACTGAATGAGCATTTTTAAAGTGGCCAAAGACTGGCCTAAATCATCGTGAAGATCACGGGCAATGCGGTTGCATTCCTGTTCCTGGGCCTGGATGATCTTCTGAGGAAGGGCCTTGATCTGCTCTTCCATATGTTTCTTTTGCGTGATTTCATTGCGGATGGCAACGTATTGGTAAGGTTTTCCTTTGCCGTTGAGAAATGGGACAATCGTCGTGTCCACCCAATAAAAAGTCCCGTCCTTGGCCCGGTTACGGATTTCCCCCTTCCAGACTTTCCCCTGCGCAATGGCGTGCCACAATTCACGGAAAAAATCTTTTGAATGATGGCCGGAATTTATAATCCTATGGTCGCGGCCCAGGAGTTCTTCGCGGGAATATTTGGAAACCTGGCAAAATGTATCATTCACGTAAATGATTTTGCCTGCCTGGTCGGTAATGGCCACAATTGAGGAGGCGTCAAGGGCGAATTTGATGTCGGCCAGTTCTTTATGCGGGTCCTGGATCTTTTTACCGGCGGTCACAGGCATGGCTGAAATACTACCATATTTGCCATAAGATGTCGAACTATTTGGCGGGCGGGTTTACACGTAGTATTACTTACAGTTTACCCAATAACCGGAGCAACCCGTCAAGAATAGTCAGAGGATGCGGTGGGCATCCAGGAATATACAAATCAACGGGAATAAGACCATCCACTCCATTATGGACCTCTTTACCTCCAACAAAAGGGCCCCCGCTGAGAGCACAGGCTCCAACAGCGATAACAATCTTCGGATGAGGTATGGCCTCATAAGTTTTCTTTAAAGCTAATTCCATATTCTTCGTCACTGGGCCCGTAATCATCAGGCCATCGGCATGCCGGGGCGAGGCAACAAATTGAATGCCAAAACGGGATAGATCGAACACTATATTACCCATGGCCTGGATTTCGGCATCACAGCCGCCGCAGCTGCCTGCACAAACTTCCCTTAATTTAAGGGAGCGGCCAAAAATTCTTCGCATCTTTTCATCGAGCGCTGCAGCCAGTTTGATCTCATCACCCTTAAAAATTAAATCTTCTTTTTTTGAAACAGCCATGCGATAGTCTTGAGAATAAACCGCAATATCTTTTAAACAAGTGGTTTTAATATCTTGATTAAACAAACACTCTCCCATATCAACGGGGATGTTTGGTTTTCCACGAAAACGTTTAGGGAAAGAAGGGGTTTCTTTAGGATAGGATAATGTCCTAAAACCCTGTTTTAATCGATTAATAATCACTCCCCACATAAATTAAATTCCCTTTTAAAGGTCATGCCCGGCATAAGATAGATTAAAACTTTTATTGCACAGCGGAAAATCAGAAATTTGGGCCCCACGCACAGCCATGGAAAGGCCCATCCAATTATTAAAAGAAGGATCTTTGATTTTATAACGCACAATTCGAGAATTCGAATCCGTCATCGCCACATGAACGATTTCCCCCCGCCATCCCTCAACCATGGCCAAGACCATGTGATTTGGCTTTAATACCGGTGTCTTTGCCTGTAAGTTTCCTTTCGGCATTTGATCCAATACCTCTAAAAGAAATTCTATGGACCTTTGTGACTCAATCCAACGTATCAGCGAGCGGGCATAAACATCCCCTGAAGAAACTGTAGAAATAGGAATATGATGGAAACGGTACATCCCGAAAGCATAATCCGTGCGGACATCAAGACCACAGCCGCAAGCGCGGGCCGTTGGGCCAACCAAACCTAACTCTTGGGCCGTTTGGATTGAAACAACCCCTATCTCTTCAAGACGTGAAAGGACCGATGACTTGCCGAAAAAAAGCCCGGATATTTCTTTCAAATCTTTACGTGCAGTCAATAAACGTTTTTGAAAATCTTCGATCATTCCTTGATTCAAATCAAACAAAACACCACCGGGTCTGCACAAGCTTCTTCCGTAACGATTACCGCTTAACTCCATTAATAAATTCAAGAATTCACCCCGAAGCCTGCCAAAATAAGCCGCTGCTGATAAAAATCCTATATCGGCGCTTAATGAACCTGCGTCTCCAACGTGATTGGCAAGCCGCTCCAACTCAAGGGCGATGGCCCTGATAGCTTCTGCCCGGGATGGCGCCTCAATATCGCTTAATGATTCAATAATATTGCAATAAGCCGTTGCATGCCCTACAACGGTGTCCCCGGCAATCGACTCAGCCAAAAGAATTGCCCTATCTAAAGAAACCTCTTCCATCATTTTTTCAATGCCTCGGTGCTGATAACCTAGTTGGATTTCCAAATTTATAATTTCCTCCCCATGGCATTGGAAACGAAAATGTCCAGGCTCAATAATGCCTGCATGAACAGGACCGACAGCAACTTCGTGCGCTTCCTCTCCATCCACACGATAAAAAGGATGACCTTCAGGAGAATGATGACGCACCGGTTTAAGCCAAGGATGCCCGATGGGGTCAATCCAAACTGCTCCGCGATCTCCCGTTCAAACATATGTGCTTGGGGCAGCTCAGGGGTCAAAGATTTCAAATGCCCCTTTGGGGAAGCCAAGAAATGTGACTTATGTGTAATATTCATTGAAAAAATTGTTAGTTCCCCTTCCTGATC
>JACQQW010000148.1 GCA_016206745.1 Candidatus Omnitrophota bacterium
ATTCAATTCTATGCCGATAAGCCCAACAACAGTTAAGACCCAAAGCGCGGGCGGTGTGGTGGTCAATAAAAAAGGCCGGGTATTGGTCGTCAACCAGCGCGGCATCTCCTGGTCTTTGCCCAAAGGCCATATTGAACCGGGAGAGGAAAAGCTCGCTGCGGCGGTCCGTGAAATTGGTGAAGAGGCCGGTGTCCGGCGATTGACGCTGGTAAAAGATTTGGGTTCTTACAGCCGTTATAAAATTGGACTGGGAGCCGGCCAAGAGGATACCAGCGAATTAAAAGTCATCCATATGTTTTTATTTACCACCGACGAAGAGAAATTGCGGCCAACAGACCCCAACCATCCGGAAGCCCGCTGGGTCTATGCGGATGACGTTGAAGGTCTTTTAACACACCCGAAAGACAAATTATTTTTTAAATCCGCGCGCAAGCAGCTTTCCATTAATTCAAAGAAGAGTGGAACATGAAGAATATGTTGTATGTATTTCTTTTTATTTTGGCCTTCTTTTGTTCCATCTTTGCCTTTGCCGCCCAGCGCGTCGACCTCGAGAAAGAGCATGGGAAAAAACTTGATAAGGCGCCGTTTTATATGCGGTATAAGTTTCAAAAAACCACCGGGACAGACTGGCCGCACTCCACCTATGAACGGCGAAAGGCCTTTTTAGAGGATTGGTATGCGCAAGCGGCCCGGGAGCGGGAACTGGATGACCAGCAAAGAAAAATAGAGCAGGAAGAGCAAAAGGCCGCCCAAAAAATGAAAGAGGGAAAAAAGCGTCAGCAGCGGCAAAAGTTAAAAAAAAAGTTGAAGTTTGAACGGGAAGAAGAGAAAGAGAAAGAAAATCTCAAAAAGACCGCTGAGAAAAGGCTTAGGCAACAAGAGCGTGAACTCCGGGACCTGCGCAGACAAGATAGAAAATCTCTCCGTTAAAAAAATTATGAACAAACATAAGAACATTCTACTGCTCTATAAAAACAGCACCTATGCCAGTTATTTCTTAAGCGACCGCCGGCGGCTGGCCCAATTGCAGGGCCTGTTCAATTCGCAGGAATTAAAACGCTTCCGCAAGACCCACGAGAACCATTTTTGGACCCTGTCTTACGTGGAAGCGGTCTTAAAGCACCGCAAGTTAAAATTCACCAAAATTTGCCGCGGCACCGGGTTTAATTATAAGCTTTACGATTTGATTATTACAGTCGGCGGCGACGGGACTTTTTTGGAGGCGGCCCGCAATTTGACCGGAAGCCAGGTGATTTGGGGGATCAATTCCGATCCCACCTGGAGCGTGGGGCGTTTTTGCAGCGGGAATGCCCGTAATTTCGAGCGCATGCTGGATGCCATTATGCAGGGTAAGGCAGCCGTCAGGACATTTAACCGGCTTTTATTGTCTTTTGACAATGGCACCCAGCCGATGAATGCCGTCAACGATGTCCTGGTTTGCCACCATAATCCGGCCGCTTTGAGCCGTTATTACATAACGGCCGGAAAAATCAAGGAAGAACAGCGTTCCTCCGGCGTTTGGGTCTCGACCGCCGCGGGTTCTTCAGGCGGCATTCATTCCGCCGGCGGGAAAATCCTGCCGCAGAACAGCAGGAACATCCAATATAAACCCCGCGAGCTGTACAGGGGCCATGGGACCAAGTACCGCCTCACCGGAGGTGTTTTGAAACCGCGCCAAAAAATAACCATGACCTCTCTGATCCGCGAAGGGGTTGTTTTTGTGGATGGTTCCCATATTTGCCTGCCGTTTTCATTCGGGGCCGCCATTCAGGTCGGTAGTTCCCCGGAGCCGTTGAAGGTGATTATTTAATATGAATGCCGTTTTATTGATCAGCCATGGCAGCCGTTCCCGGAAAACCAAGGAGGAGGTGGCCCTGCTGGCGGATGATTTAAAAAAACGCGCGGGCATTGCTGTTTTTGAATACGCGTTTTTGGAAATCGAATCCCCTAGCATTCCGCAGGGGATTGATTCATGCGTGGCCAAGGGGGCGACGCGGGTGATCATTTTGCTGAATTTCTTAAATTCAGGCCGCCACGTCGACCAGGACATTCCGGCCATTGTGGAGGAGGCGGCCAGGCAATATCCGTGCGTGCGCTTTTCCATCACCGGGCCTGTCGGCCAACATCCTAAAATCGCTGAACTTTTTCTTGATTTAATCCCTCCTTCATTCCCGCTTTAGTATTTTGTATCCGTGAATATTTCCCAACCATGAACGGTTTTTAATTCAATATTCATGACCACTTAATAGGGTTTCTGATAAATTTTATGCTGTTCTTTGGGGCATAAAAACCATTGGAGCATAAAGCTATGAACACAATCTCTTTGGTCCTGGCAGTTTCATTTTTGATGTGCTGGCATGGTCTTGGTCACGCGGATTTTAAATGGAATTTGGAAGGGGATGCGGCGGAAAGTTACGATGACAATATTACCTTTACAAAAGATGACCGGCTCACAGACGCAATAACCCGCATATCTTTAGGGGGAGGGTTCACAAGGGAGGGGAAAAACGACAAGATTGATTTCCGCGGCAGGCTTACCGAAAATATATTTGCCCGGCATTCATCTTTCACCAATTTATCTCAGGATCTTGCTCTGGACGCGGTCAAGGATTTGACCCCTTCCGATAAAATTGAAGTGCACGATAAGTTCAGGCATGCCGAGGACCCTGCCGGTTTCGAAGATAATTTTGGACGCGCCGGCGGCCGTTACAGCACCTACACCAACCATCTCAACCTCTCCTGGGCGCGTCAAGTCACGCGGCAATGGACAACAAAATTCAAATACCTTCAATCCAATTATGATTTTACCCGCTCGGATTTAAGCGACGCGGCCAAATATTCTCCCGGAATTTCCGGTGAATACGCCATAGATTCGGCCACCCAGGTCTTAATGGGCTATGATTACACACGCTGGATCTTTGATCCCGGCAATGACACCGATATCCATACCTTGTCCGGCGGTTTGCGCCGTTACTTGACCAATCAACTGTATGCTGAATTAAAACCAGGGGTGGATTTTATCAACTCCGTTGGCCGTGATTTGACCAAGCCGCGCTATGAGGCCAGTTTAACGGACGATGTGGATGAGAACACCAAATTGAAGTTGACTTATATTAAGGAGTATGCGCCCACTGCTTTTTCGCAGGACATTTTTAATAATTGGCGATTGAGCGCTTCTATATTCAAGCAATTAAACTCCAGGGTCAAAACCAATATTTCCGCTTTTTACGGCCAGGGCCGCTACCTGAGCAGCGAAATCATGGATAAATCAAGCGGGGTGAACCTTGGCCTTGAATATGCTTTGAATGAACGCGCCAGTGCTTATTGCGGTTATACGTATGAACGTGCGAATTCTAACAGCGATGCCCGCACATACAGACGAAACGTGTTCACATTTGGGATCAAATTTGCTTTTTAGCGCATTAAGGGGCCTGAAGCCATGCTTAAAGAATACGCCGATATATTCCGCCGGGTACTCATCATAACAGATTGCGCTTTGATGGGATCGGCGTTCTTTCTGGCATATTTTGCCTGCCGGCATATGGACCGCTTTTTCCTTTCCGGCATTTATTTCCTGAGCGCTTACTTATGGATTTTACCTTTGTCCATGGCATTATGGGGATGGTTTTTATATGCCCTGCGGATGTATAACGCCTTTCGTTTAAAAAAGACCGGCGAAATCATATCGATCATCGTCCGCAGCGCTTTCTTGAGCTTTGTTATTTTCAGCGTGATCGCGTATGTTTGCAATATAGAACATATCAGCCGTTTATTTGTAGGGCTATTTTTCGTTGTTACGCTGCTGTTGTTGATATTGGAAAAGGTCTCTTTGATTTTGTTTTTCCGCCGTTTGCATGCCAGGGGTTTTAATTTCCGCAATGTTTTAGTCGTAGGCACCGGGGCACGGGCCAGAAATTTTGTCAGATATTTGGACCAGGACAAAGAGCTGGGATTAAAAGTCATCGGCCTTGTCGATGAAGACCCCATGCGCACAGGAGCGGTCATCCAGGGGCATGAAGTGCTTGGGGACCTGTCGGACATCCCTGAAATCCTGCGCCGGCAGGTCGTTGATTATGCGGTATTTATTGTCCCGCGCAGTTCGCTCGGCAAAATAGAGCCGGGCTTGCGGCAATGTGAAATGGTGGGGGTGACGGCCAGCGTTGCCGTGGACCTGTTTAACCTGAAATTTGCCATGATCAAAGAAACCGACATGATGGGCATTCCCATGATTACCTTTGAAGTGGGGCCGCATAACATCGTGGACCTCTTGATCAAACGGCTGTGCGACATAGTCATCTCATCGGCGGCCCTGGCGTTGATTTCTCCTTTATATTTGGCCGTTGCCATCTCAATTAAATTGACCTCACCGGGACCGGTATACTTTGTGCAGGAACGCTGCGGGTTGAGCGGCAGAAAATTTAAACTCTATAAATTCCGCACCATGGTCCAAGGGGCCGAATCCAGGCTTAAAGACCTTTTGTCCCATAATGAAATGAGCGGGCCCGTGTTTAAAATGGAAAACGACCCGCGCATCACCACAATCGGCAAATCCTTGCGTAAATACAGCCTTGATGAACTGCCGCAATTATGGAATGTTTTTCATGGCGATATGAGCCTGGTAGGGCCGCGCCCGCCTTTGCCGAGTGAAGTCCAGCAATACGACCCCTGGCACCAACGCAGATTAAGCATCCGTCCGGGCATCACCTGTATCTGGCAGGCCAGCGGCCGCAACCGCATCAGTAATTTTGACCAATGGGTGACAATGGACCTTGAATACATTGACCACTGGTCGCTTTGGCTGGATTTCAAAATCCTTTTTAAGACGCTCCCTGCTGTTCTTTCAGCATCCGGGGCCAAATAAAAACAGGAAAACAGGCTTATGATAAGAACGATGACCAATGTTGCATTACTCACGGTTTTAAGCGCGGGCATCGCCTGTGCCCAAGAAACACCGTCGGTCGCCATCCGCGACATCACTCCTTCACAAATCAACCCTGATGCGGTGGGGTACACTGTCGGGGTCGACGATATCCTCACCATAAACCTTCTTCAGCCCGAGCGCATTGAGAATGAAGTGACCGTTTCTCCGGATGGCACCTTGTCTTTTCCGTATGTGGGCCATCTCCTGGTCAAGGGGCGGACCATCGATCAGATCCAGCAGGAGATCCATCAACGGCTTTCGGACGGGTATTTTAAATACCCGTCCGTAGTGGTGTCCCTTAAAGAATCGCGCAGCCGCAGGTTTTTTGTCTATGGCGAGGTCAATAAACCGGGGCCATATCCGATGGAAGACAACACCACAGTGCTGCGGGCCATTTCCATGGCCGGTGGTTTTACGCGCTTCGGCTCGGCCAGCCGGGTAAAAATCTTAAGGCCCAGGGAAAGCCGGGCCGGTTACGGCATGACGCAGGTGAATATCAAGTCGGTCATGGATGGCGACTCGCAATCGGATGTCATATTAAAATCAGGGGACATCGTGGTGGTTTCCGAAGGGCTTTTATAAATCATAGCAAGAAAATCGCCTTCGGCGATAACTTTAAACGATTTTCAGTCCTTTAGGAAATTATATAATTTCCTAAAGGGCAAGGAGAACAAGGCATGAATGGATTGTCCCAAACCCCATACCAGGAAATAAATCTCTCCAGATCCAGGGAAAACTTTGTCCCTGGACCGAAAGCCTATAATGACCGCCGGGATTTCCATGAGACCATGGGCCTGAGGGACTATGTGCGGGTCTTGTTCCGTCAAAAGGCGGTCATTCTAACGTCACTCCTGGCGATCATGCCCCTGGTTATTTTAGGGATGGAATTCCGCACCCCGGTGTATGAAGCTAAAGTTAAAATGCTGGTGTCCGGCCAAAAACAAGTGGAGTCGCCTTACTACAAGGAACTGTTGACCGGGCGGGATGTGCAGGCCAACCTGACCCAGAGTGAAATTGTCACCTCCGACCCCATTTTACAGCGTGTGGTGGATGCTTTGCACCTTGAGCAAAGTCCTTACGATTATGAAAAAGAATTTGCTTCTCCCGTAAAGCATTGGTGGATCGACAGGCAGGTCAAAAATTACGAAGAACACATGGCAACACTGTCCTCTGCGCAGCGGAACATGTTTAATTACCGCAACGCGGTCGAAGGGCTCCGTCAAAGCATTCAGGTGGAGCCGGTGCGCGACACCAACCTTTTTACCATCAGTGTGCGGGACTTTGACCGCGTCAACGCCGCGGACATTGCCAATGTGGTCAGCCGTTCCTATGTCATCTTTGACCTTGAACAGCAAATAGCGGAACTGCAGCTTAAATACGGAGAAAAACATCCCCTGGTGATGCAAATACAGGACAGCATTAAATTCATGACGGACAACCTTTCCGGCAAGCCATTGACGGACACAGAAGCCATGGGGCCGGCGAGCGTCAAAATCATTGAACAAGCCAGCATTCCCCTTAAGGCCATGGGTCCCGGAAAAACATTGGTGATGATTGTGGCTTTCTTTGTGGGCCTTTTCCTGGGGGCCATACTGGCGTTTTTGTTTGAGTATATGGACCCCACAGTTAAATCACCGCGGGACATAGAAATGACCCTGGGAATGCCGTTATTAGGAGGCATTCCACACATAAGGCCCCGCAAAGACATGTTTATTAACGGGGTCAGCAAGAAACTCCCCGGACGGTATTTGAACGCTTTTCGTAATTTGTCCGACCATATCCATTTGATGATGAGCACAGGTCATTTTAAAAGCATCCTGGTCACGCTGGTGGACGCCGATAGTGGAGCGGGCCTGGTGGTCGCGGGCCTGGGCTTTCATCTGGCGGAACATGCCGCTAAAAAAGTCTTGATCATAGATGCCAATACCCGCAATGCATCCCTGCACAAAATTTTTAATTGTTCCGGGGGAGCGGGCCTGGTGGACATTTTGAACGGTCAAATCCAGATGCCTGAGGCATTGCAGATCCTGGGCCCCAGGCTGTTCCTTTTGCCCGCCGGTAAGACCACCCTTAATCCCGTGATTTTCCTGGATTCCGCAAGAATGCATTTCCTCATGCAGGAATTTAAGTCCCAATTTGATCTGGTCCTGGTCAATTGCGCGGAATTGGAATCTTGCCGGGACGGATATATATTGGCCTCTCTGGTGGATAAGGCGGTCCTGGTGGTGTCCGAGAACAAGACCCGCCGGCAGGCTGTTTTACGGGTGCTTTCATTTTTTAAAGAATGCAATGTCCCGGTGTTGGGGGCCGTCCTGAATAAGCGCACGTACCCCATACCGGGATTTGTCTATGCGCGGGTGTGAGAAAGATCCATATGAAAAACCAGATCATGAAAAATATTTTCAGCAATTATTTTGTCAATTTTTTGCAGATGACCGTGGGCATCCTGGTCATCCCTTTTCTGATCACCAAACTGGGGAAAGGCGCTTTTGGCCTGATGGTCCTGGCGGAGGCCATCATCGCCATTTTTGAAGTCGCCGCCTTTAGCGTGCGCGTGGCCCTGGCGCGCAATGCCACTTTTGCGCTGGCGCAAGGAGATAAGACCGGGTTTATCAATCACCTTTCCTGTGGAAGGCGCATTTTATTCGCTTGTGGGGCGCTCATCCTGGTCTTGGGATCCACTTTAAGCTTTTTTTTTCCAAATATTTTTCAGGTCCCGGCGGAACTGCACCAACAAAGCAAACTGTTGTTCCTATTGCTCACCGTTGCGTTTTTCATCACCATTCCCAACATGGTGTATTGGTCGGTCCTGTATGCGCGGCAAAGGTTTGATTTGATAAACCTTGCTTCATCCGCCGCCATAACTTTAAGGGCAGCGGCCATATTTACATTATACTC
>JACQQW010000157.1 GCA_016206745.1 Candidatus Omnitrophota bacterium
GTAGAGCATGTTGACAGGCATGACCGGTTTTGGGGCCAGCGAGATTTCCTTGGGACGAATCAAAGGCGTTATTGAAATAAAAACCGTCAATCACCGGTACCTTGACCTGGCGTTTTATTTGCCGCCGGGTTTTGCCTCATTTGAGGACCGCATCCAGAAGGCCATTGCCAAAGGGATCAAGCGCGGGCGCGTAAGCATTTCGCTTAGGATCACGGAAAAACCGCGCATGACCATTGCCATTAATGAGGAAGCGGTCAAGAGGTACAGGGAATTCGCCCGATCATTGGCCAAACGCTTTGGGGTCAAAGATGATTTGACTGCGGCGGACATCATGCGCATGCCCGGAGTGGTGGAAGCCAAGGAAGCGTTCGTCGAGGCCCATGAATTGTGGCCTGCGGTCGAAAAAGGGGTAAACAAAGCCATGTCTTCCGTGGTTGCCATGCGCCGCCGGGAAGGCAAGTCTTTGGGGGCCGATATTAACGGGCAATTGGCGCGCATGTTCAAACGCATAGGACAAATCAAGGCTAGGTCAAACAGCTTGCTTAAAACCAAAAAACAGTCCCTTTCCAATGAAGAGTTTTCCGCTTATCAAAAAAGCAATGATATTAATGAGGAATTGGCGCGCCTGGCGCACCACATCGAAGAAGCGAGGGCTTTGTTAAGGCAGGGGCAGGAAGCAGGGAAGAAGCTTGACTTTATCGCCCAGGAAATGCAACGGGAAACCAATACCATCGGTTCCAAGGTCCAGGACAAAGAAGTTTCCGCGGCGGTGATCGCCTTGAAAAGTAAAGTGGAAAAGATCCGTGAACAAGCCAACAACGTCGAGTAATGCCGCCGGCCGGGTCATTATTATTTCAGGGCCATCGGGCTCCGGAAAAACCACCCTTCATAAAGCCCTGCTGGAGGGCCCGGGCTTAAAAGGCAAACTCGTCAAATCCATTTCCGCCACCACGCGTCCCAAGCGTCCCGGCGAGCGCCAGGGCAAAGATTATCTTTTTATTACGCCTGCGATGTTTGAATCGCGCATCGCCAAAGGGTATTTTCTGGAGTGGGAAAAAGTTTTTGACCACTATTACGGCACGCCCAAACGCCAGGTGTTGAATCTTTTGAAAAAAGGAAAACATGTGTTGATGTGCATCGACGTCAAAGGCGCCCGGCGTATCCGGAAAGAGTTTCCCAACGCGGCCAGCATTTTTATTAAGACGCCGACCATGGCGATTTTACAAAACCGCCTGCGGCAAAGGGCCTCGGACCCCCACGAAAGCTTGCAATTGCGATTGAACGTGGCGCGGGAGGAATTAAGGGAAGCAAAGCATTACGATCGGGTGGTGGTCAACGGCCGTTTGGACAAGGCCTGCCGGGATTTAAACGCGGTGGTTGGTCAAGCGCTGGGACTAGACGGCGGTTGACATTTTGCCGCACGCGTGTTATAAAATTGGTTTTTAATCATTTACAGAGGAAAGGTGCCCATGGGATATCAACCATTAGAAGAATTATTACCCAAATCCGGCTGGAGCGTGTATAAGTTGGTCCGCATCGCTTCTAAACGCGCCCTGGAAATCAGTGAAACAGGCGCGAAATTGATACAGGTCCCTATCAACACAAAATTGGCCACGATTGCTTTGGAAGAAATCCATATGGCCAAAGTGGTTGAAAAAGATGCGGCCAAGGATTTTGAGCCCAAAGCCAATGGGAAAAAATAAGGGAATGGCCGCCAATTTTAAAAAAGTGGTTTTGGGTGTTTGCGGCAGCATCGCGGCGTATAAGGCAGGGGACATCATCCGCCGATTGCAGGAAAAGAATTGCACGGTGACGGTGGTGATGACCAAGGAAGCCGGGCAATTTATCACGCCGTTGACTTTGAGCGCTTTGTCCGGCACAGATGTCTATACGGACATGTTTGACACAAACGCATGGCGCATGGCGCATATTGACCTGGCGTCCCAGGCGGACGTGGTTTTAATTGCCCCGGCCACGGCCAATATCATTGCTAAAATCGCGCATGGCTTGGCCGACGATATTTTAAGCACTTTTGTTTTGACCACGCGCGCGCCGCTGGTGATCGCCCCGGCGATGAACGATCAAATGTACGCCAACGCCATGGTGCGGGAAAATTGCGCCAAATTGAAAAAACACGGCGTGAAGTTTATAGAGCCGGCGCGGGGAAAACTGGCCTGTGGTTCCGTCGGTATTGGTCATTTGGCGGATGTGGAAGACATTGTTGAAACAGTTTTGAAAATATAATATGGCGTGGTAGCCAAGTGGTAAGGCAGTGGTCTGCAAAACCACTATTCAGCGGTTCGATTCCGCTCCACGCCTCCAAAATATTTGAAAAAATGGAAGGCTTGTATTGGCCAATAGAAGAAA
>JACQQW010000010.1 GCA_016206745.1 Candidatus Omnitrophota bacterium
GGCTTGAATGAGTTTTTCAATGCCTTGGGCCAGTTCGCTGATGCGGGCATTGGCGTGCATATAACATGGCGTGGAGACGACTTTATTGGCGCGGTCGATGACAATGTCTTGAGGCGAAGTGTTGATGGTTTTTACTCCCAGCTTTTGAAACACGGCGTTAATTTTTTCATCTTGGCCGAAAGTAAGTTCTGCTTTGGGAATCAGCTTTCCTATAATGACCGGGGAAATGCATAAAGCGCCGATGGGTTTGCCGGCCTTGTGCGTGGTGGTTACTGCGCGTTCGACGTCCGGGTTCACAGTCATGTTTGCGCCATCCGTGGCGAAGGTGCACAAATTATACGCCACCCCTGAACCTCCGGGCAGGACCAGGGCGTCAAAATCTTCCTGTTTATATTGGGACAAAGGTTTAATTTTACTGCGGGCGATACGGGCGGACTCTGCCAGCACATTGCGTTTTTCTTTGAGTTCTTCGTCCGTCAGGAAATTGAGCGCGCGGCGCTGCGGGACATCCGGGGCAAAGCATTGGTATTGATGGCCTGCTTTGTCGATGGCAAGCAGGGTCAGGACCGATTCGTGGATTTCAGCGCCGTCTTTATTGCCGCAGCCGGCCAAAATGATGGCGAAGCGTTTTGGGGTCATATTTTTTATTGGCAGGATTCGCAGTCCTGGACCGGTTGGGCGGAAGTTTTTGCGGGCGCATCGTCTATGACCCGTCCTTTGTCGTCGCGCTGGCGTTGGCCGACCACATTGTCGTATTTGTTGATGTCCAGGGTGCTTTTTTCAATGCGGGTCGCGCCCATGGACCGCAGATAATACGTGGTTTTCAGGCCTTTTTCCCAGGCGTACATATACATATCGCTGATCTTCTTGCCGCTGGGTTTGGCCTGATATAAATTCAGCGACTGGCCCATGTCGATCCACTTCTGCCGGCGGCTGGCCGCGTCGATGATCCATTCATAATCCACTTCAAAAGCGGCCGCATACTTGGCTTTTAACTGCGCGGGGATGCGTTTGATTTCCTGCACCGACCCATCGAAATATTTCAAATCATCGATCATTTCCTGGTCCCACAGCCCCAGCTTTTTAAGGTCTTCCACTAAATATTCATTAATGACCGTGAACTCCCCGGAAAGATTGCTTTTGACGAATACATTCTTATACACCGGTTCAATGGACTGTGTCACTCCGGTGATATTGCCGATGGTGGCGGTCGGCGCAATGGCCATGACCAGGCTGTTGCGCAAACCATGCGTTTTAATGGATTGGCGCACCGGCGTCCAGTCCAAACGCTGTACCCTGTCCATGTCCAAATAACCGCCGCGCTCCTTGGCCAGCAGTTCAATGGTATCGACCGGCAAATAGCCGCGCTCCCATTTGGAACCTTTATACGTGGAATAGGCGCCGCGCTCTTCGGCCAATGCCGCCGACGCTAAAATCGCATAATAAGAAATGGCCTCCATGCTTTCATCGGCAAATTCCACCGCTTCTTTGGACGCATAACTTAAATTCAAATTATATAAAGCATCCTGGAATCCCATCACTCCCAACCCCACCGGCCGGTGGCGCTGGTTGGCATTCTGCGCTTCCACTGTCGGGTAGTAATTAATGTCAATGACATTGTCCAGCATGCGCACGGCGGTCGTCACTGTTTCTTGCAGCTTGTTCAAATCAATGCCTTCCGGGGTAACGTGCGCGCTTAAGTTAACCGATCCTAAATTACAGACCGCGGTTTCATCTTTGGAGGTATTCAAAAGGATTTCGGTGCATAAATTAGAACTATGCACCACGCCGGTATGGTCCTGCGGCGAACGCACATTGGAGGGGTCTTTCCAGGTGATCCATGGATGGCCGGTCTCAAACAGCATGGACAGCATTTTACGCCACAGGGAAACGGCGGAAACCGTTTTAAAAAGCTTGATCTTGCCCTCTTTGGCCTTGTGCTCATATTCTTCATAACGCTGCTCAAAAGCCTGGCCATAAATATGGTGTAAATCCGGAGTTTCCGAAGGGCTGAATAAAGTCCAGTCGGCATTGGCCTTGACGCGTTTCATGAACAGATCCGGGACCCAACTGGCCGTGTGCATGTCATGCGTGCGGCGGCGTTCATCCCCGGTGTTTTTGCGCAATTCCAAAAAATCTTCAATGTCCAAATGCCATGCTTCCAAATACGCACACATGGCGCCCTGGCGTTTGCCGCCCTGGTTGACGGCCAAGGCCGTGTCATTGGCGACTTTCAAAAACGGGATGATCCCCTGGCTTTTGCCGTTGGTGCCTTTGATGCGGCTGCCCATGGCGCGCACACCGGTCCAGTCATTGCCCAGGCCGCCGCTCCATTTGGACAGCATGGCATCGTCCTGGACGCATTTAAAAATATGATGCAAATCATCTTCAATGGTGGTCAAAAAGCAGGACGACAATTGCGGATGGCGGGTACCCGAGTTAAACAGCGTCGGGGTTGAAGACATGTACCGGAAGGTCGAAAGCATGTTATAAAACTCAATGGCGCGGGCATTCTTGGGGGAGCCTTCTTTGATGCACAGGCCCATGGCCACGCGCATCCAGAAAATCTGCGGCAATTCCAGGCGGCAATCGTCCCAATGGATAAAATAACGGTCATATAAAGTCTGCAAACCCATGTAGCGGAAAATAAAATCCCGTTCCGGCACAATGGCCTTGCCCAAAAGTTTTAAATCAAATTGCTTCAATGCAGGATTAAGCAATTCCAGTCCCGCCGCGCGGTTATTGTATGCGGATTTTTAGGTCGGATACTCGGCGCGCATGCGTTCGAAAGACACTTCCGTCCCCAATGCTTCCTGATATTCCATCAACAAAAGCAAGCGCGCCGCCACAAACCCGTAATTCGGTTCTTTTTCAATAAAGGCGCGCGCCGCCATGATATTGGCCAGGGACAATTGCCGCTCACCCATGCCGTTAAAATAATTTTTGATCGCTTCTTTAAACAACGCCACCGGAGAAACGTCCGCCAATCCTTTGCAGCAGGTCTCAAACTTAAAACGCACTTCATCCAGATCAATGGGACGCTCGCCCTTGTCTGTCTTAACCACCAGATTTTTCGCCCATTCCAATGTTTCCTCAGAAACAACCGGCTGCTGTTTATTGCGGCGGGCCTTGGCGCGCTCTTCTCTATATATAATATAGCGTTTGGCCACTTCGTGGTAACCGGCGGCCATAATGACTTTCTCAACGACGTCCTGGACTTCTTCAATATGGACGGACTTTCCTTCCGGCCATTTGGCGCGGACTTCGGACACGACTTTATCGGAGAGTTCATGCGACTTTTCGATCAGGATTTCATTATACACGCCCTTATTATGGGCAATGAGGGCCTTGGCAATGGCCAGGGTGATTTTTTCCTGTTTAAAAGAAACCACTTTGCCGTCGCGCTTGATCACAGAGTATACTTCCAGCAATTGGCGGCGCGCGGCATGA
>JACQQW010000150.1 GCA_016206745.1 Candidatus Omnitrophota bacterium
AATACCGCGGGTATGATTCCAGCGGCGTCGGCGTCATAAACAACGATGCCGCCTTGATCGTGCGCAAAGCCAAAGGCAAGATCCGCTGCCTGGAAGATTTATTGCGGCAAGACCCTCTGCCGTATGCGCATATCGGCATTTCACACACCCGCTGGGCCACGCATGGCGTGCCTTCCGATATTAATTCCCATCCTCACACAGACCATAAAGGTCAATTTGCCGTCGTGCATAACGGCATCATCGAAAATTATGTGGAACTCAAAGAGCGTTTGAAAAAACAAGGGTGCCGGTTCGTGTCCGAGACCGACACCGAGGTGGTCGTCCATTTGATCGCCTGCCTTTATAAGGGGGATTTTGTCCTGGCGGTGCGCCGGGCGATCAAAATGCTCAAAGGCGCTTTCGCCCTGGGGGTCATCAGCAGCCATCATCCGGACATGCTGGTCGCGGCCCGGGTGGGTTCACCGCTGGTGGTGGGTCTGGGTGACCAGGAAAATTTTATCGCCTCGGATGTGCCGGCCATTTTGGACCGCACCGCCAAAGTGATTTATCTTAAAGACGGGCAAATGGCGGTCCTAAGCAGGGACAAGGTCGAGGTGATGTCTTTTGAAGGAAAAAAAGCGCCGGTCAAAATCGATACGGTGTCTTTTTCCGTAAGCTCCGCCCAAAAAGACGGCTTTGTCCATTTCATGCTTAAGGAGATCCATGAACAGCCCGCGGTCCTGCAGGGTATGTTGAATGTGAGGTTAAAAAATGGCCGGCTCAATTTGGAAGGCCTGGGGTTTTCCGATCGGAAATTGGCCGCGGTGAAGAAAATCTGTGTGATTGCCTGCGGCACCGCCTACCACGCCGCCTTGGCCGGTAAATACGCCATCGAGCGCCTGGCCCGTTTGCCCGTCGAGGCGGACACGTCCAGTGAATTCCGTTACCGCGACGCCATCGTGGACAGAAATACGTTGATCGTCGCGGTCAGCCAATCGGGAGAGACGGCCGACACCCTGGCCGCGGCCCGCGAGGCCCGCGCCCGTGGCGCGAAAGTCATCGCGGTGTGCAATTGCATCGGATCGTCCCTGGCCCGGGAAGCGGACGGGGTCTTGTACACCCATGCCGGCCCGGAAATCGGCGTGGCCTCCACCAAAGCGTACACCGCGCAGTTGATGATGCTGTATCTACTGGCCCTTAAACTGGGCCAGGTCCGCCGGTCCATGCCTGCGCCGGCCATTAAAAAATTGATGAAGGAATTATCGCGCGTCCCGGCTTTGTTGGGAGAATTATTGAAAACGAAAACATCCGTGCAAAAAGTGGCGGAAGCGAACTCGCATTTCGGTTGTTTTTTGTATTTGGGCCGCAACATCAATTACCCGTCCGCTTTGGAAGGGGCGTTGAAATTGAAGGAAATTTCTTACATTCCCGCCGAGGGTTACGCGGCCGGGGAAATGAAGCACGGGCCCATCGCGCTCATCGATGAATACCGCGCCGTGGTGTGCATCGCGCCGGATTCGCATGTGTATGACAAGATGGCCTCCAACATCCAGGAGATCCGCGCCCGCAAAGGCAATATCATCGCTGTCATCACCAAAGGGGACAAAGCCATTGGCGCTTATGCGGATTTCACCCTGGAAATCCCGCGCATCGAAGAACTATTTTCGCCGCTGTTGGCGGCCCTGCCTTTGCAGCTCATGGCGTATTTTATAGCGGTCAAGCGCGGCTGCGATGTGGACCAGCCAAGGAATTTGGCCAAGTCGGTGACTGTGGAATAATGCTCTACATCGTCTCCACCCCCATCGGTAATCTCAAAGACATAACCCTGCGCGCCCTGGAAACATTGAAATCCGTCGATGTCATTGCCGCGGAAGACACCCGCCACACCAAAATTTTACTGGATGCCTGCGGCATCACAAAACCCCTGACCAGTTTTTTTGAGCATAATGAAGACCGAAAAACACAACAGTTGATCGGCTGGCTAAAAGAGGGGAAAAAGATCGCTTTAGTCAGTGATGCCGGCACGCCGGGCATCAGCGACCCGGGTTATCCATTGATCCGCCGGGCCCGGGAAGAAGGCATCGCCATTGAAGTCATCCCAGGCGTCACGGCCTTGATCACGGCTTTGACGGCTTCAGGTCTGCCCGCCC
>JACQQW010000011.1 GCA_016206745.1 Candidatus Omnitrophota bacterium
GGGTCAGACCATTGCCCTGTGGGGATAGAAATTACTTAAACTGGAGGTGGATATGCGTTATTCTTTGGGTATGTTTTTAACCAGTGGTGTTTTATTTTTGTCTCCTTGCGCGTGGGCGGGGCAGGCCAAAGCGGTCATTTCCGGCACCATGCCCGAATTAAAAATTTCCGGGGAAATTTTGCTCAATGAAGAAAATGGAGGCCTGAGTGTCGAAGCCAATTTGACGGGATTGACCCCTGGTAAACATGCTTTTCATATCCATGAAAACGGCAGCTGCGCGGACGCGGGCAAGGCCGCGGGCGGGCATTTTAATCCGGACAAAGTCACGCACGGGTATATGCCCAAAGATGGGGCGATGCGCGCGCATCCCGGTGATATGGGCAATATTGAAGCAGGCGCGGACGGCAAAGCTACGTTGAATGTTTTTTTGCCTGAAGTTGCCTTGACAGAAGGAAAATATGCAGTTTTGGGCAAATCAGTGATTGTGCATGATAAAGAAGATGATTTCAGCCAGCCAACGGGCAATGCCGGCGGCAGGGTCGGCTGCGGCATCATTGAAGCTGCAAGCGACGCATCTAATAATGCATATTAATGACACAGTTTTGATCGTGGTCGATGTCCAGGGCAAATTGGCCTCGCTTATGTTCGAGCATGAGCGGATGGTCGCCAATATCGAGCGCATAATTAAAATCACGCGGATTTTGGAAATCCCTGTTTTGTGGACCGAACAGGCGCCGGACAAAATCGGCCCTACGGTCGGCCCGGTTTCACAATTATTGTTTCCTTTGGTCAAGCCCATGCCTAAGCGCGCCTTTAGTTGTTATGCCTGCGCGGAGTTCAAAGAGCACATCAATGGTTTGCGCCGCCGGCAGGTCTTGCTGGCCGGCATTGAGGCGCATGTTTGCGTCTATCAAACCGCGCGCGATTTGTGCCGCCATGGTTATGAGGTTTATCTGGCGGCGGACGCGGTGTCCTCCAGGGCCCAAGGCAACAAGGACATTGCCGTCGAACGGATGGCCAGGGAGGGGATTATCATTACTTCTGTTGAGATGGCGGCGTGTGAATTATTGGGCAGTGCCGATCATCCTAAATTTCGTGATGTCATGGCCAATATTAAAAGGTAAATCCTATGGAAGTTGATGACTTGCTGCAGGAAACCCGTGTTTTTGATGCGCCTCAGATTTTTAAAGACCTTGCCACCATTAAAAATAATTCCCTGTATGAACAAGCCAGGCAAGACCGCATCGCCTTTTGGGAACAATGCGCCGGGCGGCTGGACTGGTTTAAGCCCTGGGACAGTGCTTTGCGCTGGGAGGCGCCATTTGCCCGGTGGTTTACCGGCGGGCAAATAAACGCCAGCTACAATTGTTTGGACCGCCACATTCAAGCCAATTTGGGCAAGAAAATGGCCTTGATATGGGAAGGTGAAAACGGCGATGAACGCCAATTGACCTATGAAGATGTTTATCTTGAAGTCAATAAACTGGCCAATGCGATCTAATTTTTAGGGATCAAAAAAGGCGACCGGGT
The DNA here is from genome assembly GCA_016206745.1 of Candidatus Omnitrophota bacterium. Lineage (GTDB taxonomy): Bacteria > Omnitrophota > Gorgyraeia > Zapsychrales > Fredricksoniimonadaceae > JACQQW01. Next base: position 1,531 of record JACQQW010000011.1, read on the forward strand.
GGCCATTTATTTGCCCATGGTCCCTGAGGCGGTGTTTGCGATGCTGGCCTGCAGCCGTATCGGCGCCATACATACGGTTGTCTTCGGCGGGTTCAGCGCCGATGCCCTGCGGGACCGCATCAACGATGCCCAGGCAAAATTGCTGATCACGGCGGATGGCGGTTACCGCCGCGGCAGCGCGGTGCCTTTAAAAGCCACCGCGGACGCGGCCCTGGCGCAGGCCCCCAGTATTCGCGACACCATTGTTGTCCGCCGTACGGCCCAGGAAGTGTTTATGAAAAGCGGCCGGGACCATTGGTATCATGACGCATTGCGCCATGCCCCTCATTATTGCGCGCCTGAGGCCATGGACAGTGAAGATGTTTTGTTTATTTTGTATACCTCCGGCACGACCGGCAAACCAAAGGGCATCATCCACACCACCGGCGGTTATATGACGGGCGTGTGCAATACCACGCGATGGGTCTTTGACTTAAAACCGAATGATGTGTTTTGGTGCACGGCCGATGTGGGCTGGGTGACCGGGCATAGTTATATTGTGTACGGCCCCATGTCGAACGCGGCGACCCAGGTGATGTACGAAGGCGCTCCGGATTTTCCCAAGCGCGACCGTTTTTGGGAACTGGTTGAGAAATACAAGGTCAGCATATTTTATACGGCGCCGACCGCTGTCCGCGCTTTTATGAAATGGGGCGTCCAATGGCCCCAAGCGCATGATTTGTCCAGTTTGCGTTTATTGGGCAGCGTTGGGGAGCCCATTAATCCGGAGGCCTGGATGTGGTATTACGAACATATCGGGCGCGGCCGCTGTCCCGTCGTTGATACCTGGTGGCAGACTGAAACGGGCGCGATTATGATCACCACCTTGCCCGGGGTGTCTTCCATGAAGCCGGGTTCTGCCGGGCACCCATTGCCGGGCATAGAAGCTGAAATCCTTAATGAGGAAGGAAATGTGATACCGGTGGGGGGCGGTTTTTTAAGCATTACCAGCCCCTGGCCTTCCATGCTGCGGGGCATTTGGGGGGACCAGGAACGGTATAAACAAACGTATTGGGAAAAATGGAACGGGACAAATTATTTCGCGGGGGACGGGGCCAAACGCGGCAAGGACGGGTATTTTTGGTTTTTAGGCCGTGTCGATGATATCATGCTGGTCGCCGGGCATAACATCTCGACGGCGGAAGTTGAAAGCGCTTTGGTGGACAATTCCCTGGTGGCCGAGGCCGCCGTGGTCGGGGTCAAAGATGAGATCAAGGGCCAGGCCATTGCCGCTTTTGTGATTTTAAAAGAAGGCCATAAGCCGGGTGATAACACCGAAGAAGTGTTGAAAAACCATGTGGCGGAAAAAATCGGCGCCATTGCCCGCCCGTCAAGGATCATATTTACGGCGGACGTGCCCAAGACCCGTTCCGGTAAAATCATGCGCCGCCTGTTGCGCGACGTGGCCGAAGGCCGGGCCCTGGGCGATATAAGCACACTGGCAGACACGGCTGTGATTACGGCATTAAAAGAGAAATATGAAGAGGCATAAAGTGTTTTCATCCATTGCTAAAAAACAAATTGTTGCCGTGACCGGCCTGGCCCTGATTGGCTTTATCATTGCCCATCTGGCCGGAAATTTATTTATTTATGGCGGGCCGGATGTTTTTAACGCTTATGCTGAAGAGCTTGCGCATTTTCGTCCGGCATTATATGTGGTCGAATACGCGCTTTTGGCTGTATTTATTATCCATATTTGGGTGACCGCGCTTTTGGTACTGGAAAATATCAAAGCCCGCGGAGGTTTAAGGCGCTATGCCGTGGACAAGCCGGTTGGCAACCGTTCTTTGGCCACGCGGCTGATGCCCTACAGCGGCACTTATATTTTGTTGTTTGTGCTCTGGCATTTGCTGGATTTTACTTTTATTGACCATGACGGCCCGCGCAGTTATATCGCCGGTAAAAGTTACGGTTTATACGGGGTGGTGGTCAATTCTTTTGCCGACCCCGCGCACAGCTTCCTTTATATAGTGGCCATGTGTTTTTTGGGATTGCACTTGGCGCATGGGGCGCAAAGTTGCGCGCAAACATTTGGGTTCAACCACCCGAAATATACTCCGGCCATCAAGAAATTCAGCCGGTATTTTGCTGTATTGATAGTGATCGCATACAGTTCGATTCCGCTTTATGTGTTGTTTATTATGGGGACGCGCACCTAATTCGGGGACACGTACAGAAACCGTACATGTCCCCGGGATATGCTTATGTTAGATTCCAAGATTCCAGCCGGTCCATTGAAAGACAAATGGACCAATCATAAGTTTAATTGCAAGCTGGTCAACCCGGCCAATAAACGCAAGTATAAAGTCTTGGTCGTGGGCACGGGTCTGGCCGGCGCTTCCGCGGCCGCGTCTTTGGGGGAAATGGGGTACCAGGTTGAGTCTTTTTGTTTCCAGGACAGCCCCCGCCGGGCGCATTCCATTGCCGCCCAGGGCGGTATCAACGCGGCGAAAAATTATCCCAATGACGGCGACAGCGTCAAGCGCCTGTTTTACGATACAATTAAAGGCGGGGATTTCCGCGCCCGCGAAGCCAATGTGTACCGCCTGGCGGAAGTCAGCACCAGCATCCTCGATCAATGCGTGGCGCAGGGCGTGCCTTTTGCCCGCGAATACGCCGGTTATTTGGACAACCGTTCCTTCGGCGGGGCGCAAGTGTCCCGCACTTTTTACGCCCGGGGCCAGACCGGCCAGCAGCTTTTACTGGGCGCTTATCAGGCCTTGATGAAGGAAGTCAGCAAGAAAACGGTCACGATGCACCCGCGCAGGGAAATGCTGGATTTGGTGGTCATTAACGGCGCGGCCCGCGGCATTGTGGTGCGTAATTTGGTCAGCGGTAAGATCGAATCGCATTACGGCGATGCCGTGGTCCTGGCCACCGGCGGTTATGGCAATGTGTTTTACTTGTCCACGAACGCGAAAGGCTGCAATGTCACGGCCGCCTGGCACGCGCATAAAAAAGGCGCGTTTTTGGCCAATCCCTGTTACACGCAAATCCACCCGACCTGCATTCCCGTGCACGGAGATTATCAATCGAAATTGACGCTTATGAGCGAAAGTTTGCGCAATGACGGCCGGGTATGGGTGCCTAAAACCCCGGGAGACAAACGCAAACCCGGTGAAATCCCGGAAGCCCAGCGGGATTATTTCCTGGAACGCAAATACCCCAGTTTTGGGAATTTGGTGCCGCGCGATATTGCCTCACGCTCGGTCAAAGAGCAATGCGATGCGGGCTTAGGCGTGGGCGAAAGCGGACAGGCGGTCTATCTGGATTTTGCCGATGCGATCCGCCGCCTGGATGCGCGGGCGATCGAAGAGCGCTACAGCAACCTTTTTGACATGTATGAAAAAATCACCGATCATAGTCCTTATAAGACACCCATGATGATTTACCCGGCGGTGCATTATGCCATGGGCGGCCTGTGGGTGGACTA
>JACQQW010000178.1 GCA_016206745.1 Candidatus Omnitrophota bacterium
ATTAAATAAACCCGTTTTCTTGCCCGCTAAAAACTTTGCCGCCACCAAAGAACCTTCCGCAAAAATATCGCGCGTCTTGGCATGGTGATGAATGGAAATCAAGTCCACGTCGCTTTCGAACGTAATAGTGTGGTCGCCGATCACTTCCCCTTCACGCAGGGATTGAATGTCTTTGACTTTGGTCTTGGAATATTGTCCTGCAATTTCCGCCATGGTCTTGGCCGTTCCAGATGGCGCGTCTTTTTTGTGGACATGATGCGTTTCCGTCAACCGGATACCATAGTTCTTCCCCGTCACCTGCGCCGCCTGGCGGATCAAGCCAAACACTAAGTTGACCCCTACCGACATGTTTGAAGAAAACACCACGGCAATCTTAGAGGAAGCTTTCTTGATCTGCGCGATCTGGGCCTTGCTTAAGCCCGTTGTGCCGATCACCATGTTCACGCAGTATTTTTGGCAGGATTTTAAATGCTCAATGGTCGCATCGGGAGCAGTAAATTCAATAAGCACCCGGCTGCCTTTGAGCGCATCGTGTTCAAAATTGACCGGGAGGCCATGACTCGTCGAAGGCACATCCAGACGATTTTTACTTTCGAGCAAAGCAGAGATCTTAAAGACTTTATCTTTAAGCGCCAATGCCGTGATCCTCTGCCCCATACGACCGCAACAACCGGAAACGGCTAATTTGATCATGTTCTATCCTTTGATTAAACCGTATGTCTTCAACGCTTCTTTGAGTTTGACCAAATTCCCTTCTTCCATATCACACATGGGCAGGCGCAGGGCGCCGTTGCACAGGCCCATCAATTCCATGGCCTTCTTGACGGGGATGGGATTTGTTTCAATGAACAAAGCCCGGATCAACGGCAACAATTTCAGGTTGATTTCCTGGGCTCTTTTTAAATCACCTTTATTAAAATTCTCAATGACCGCGGCCACGTCCTTCGGCACAATGTTGGCCGCGACCGAAATGACGCCGGTGCCGCCGATGGCCAAAATGGGCAGGGTCAGGGCATCATCGCCGGAAAGCAAAATAAAATCCTTGGGGCAAATTTCTTTAATGCGCAGCATTTGTTCCAAAGAGCCGGAGGCTTCCTTCACCCCGACTATATTTTTACAATCCTGGGCGAGCTTGGCCATGACTTCGGGCTCAATGTTTTTGCCTGTGCGTCCCGCAATATTATAGAGAATGATCGGGACCCTGGACGCTTCCGACACGGCCTTAAAATGCAAATACACGCCTTTGTTGGTGGGCTTGTTATAGTAGGGGGTCACCACCAGGACCGCGTCGGCGCCCACCCTGGCCGCGTGCCTGGCGTAGGCCACGGCTTCCGCCGTGGAATTAGATCCGGCCCCGGCAATGACCGCGGCCCTTTTTTGGACGGCCTGCACGCATATTTCAACCACCCTCCCGTGCTCTTGCGCCGACAATGTAGGTGATTCGCCGGTGGTGCCGCAGGGGACAATGCCGCTGGTCCCCTCTTTAATCTGCCATTCGACCAGCTTGCGATAGGCGGCCTCATCAACAGCTTCCCCTTTAAAAGGAGTCACCAGGGCAACGATAGAACCTTTGAACATTTATACGCTCTCCTTAAAAAAATATTCCCCTTTGGCGATCAATTTCGCCGTTCCCTTTAACCACACATTATGGATGGCCCCATCCTTGTGCAAATCAAAAGTGATTTCCAAAATTTCTTTGCTGGCGGTCAATACCCGCATGGATGCGCCCTGCTGTTCTTTGATGCCGGGATGCAGCTGCATATACGAAACCAGGGCCGAGGCCACGGCGCCGGTGCCGCAGGCCAATGTTTCCGCCTCCACCCCGCGCTCATAGGTGCGCACCGCCACCATGCCTTCGCGCGCCCGCTCGACAAAATTGACATTCACCCCCCGTGGCGCAAAACGGGGGTGATTGCGGATAAGCCGGCCCAAACTGTTGGCATCCACCTCCTGCAGCGCTTCCACAAAAACAACCGCATGCGGCACGCCGGTATCGATATGATGGGCGGTCATTTTATTGCCGGCCACGGTAATGTTGATGCCGGGCATATAATCCTTAGGATCCGACAATTTCACCCGGACCACATCGCCTTGCACTTCGGCCAATATTTCACCGGCCAGGGTTTCCATGCCGAACAATGGCCTGGCCGGCTTGTCATTGGCCGCAATGTAAGCTGCCATGCACCGGGCGCCGTTGCCGCACATTTCCGCTTCCGAACCGTCGGCATTGATGATGCGCATGCGGTAATCACTGGCCGTGGATTTATCCAATATCAAAACACCGTCGGCCCCGATGCCGGTTTGCCGGGCACAGGCGGCCCGGGTGAATTTGACATAGTCTAAATCGGGGCGGGCTTCAATAACAATGAAGTCATTGCCCGCTCCGACCATTTTGACAAAAGGGATTGTACGCATATTATTTTTACCATGAACCAGACGCGAAGCGCTTGTCTTGGTTCTTGGTCAAGAATGACGGGATGGTTTCCCCGCGCATCAAATCTTTAAACTCTTCCCGTTTTTTGACCACTTCAAATTTATTGCCTTTGACCATCACTTCCGGCACACGGGGACGGACATTGTAATTGCTGGCCATGACATATCCGTACGCTCCTGCGCTCATGACGGCTAACAGATCGCCGGGTTTTACTTTCGGCAGCGGACGGTCATGGGCGAAAAAGTCGCCGCTTTCACAAATGGGACCGACCACATCCACTTTTATTTTACCCGCGGAAGACTTTTTGACGGGCACAATTTCGTGGTACGCATCGTATAATGTGGGCCGGATCAAATCATTCATGCCGCCGTCCACAATGACAAATTTCTTCACGCCGTTGTCTTTGACGTAAAGCACACGGGTCACAAAAATGCCGGCATTGCCGACAATAAACCGCCCAGGTTCCATGATGATCTTTAGGCTGGTCTGGCCCAAAATCGGCACCACTTTGGCCGCATATTCCGCCGCCGTCTGCGGATTCTCGTCCTTATAAATGATCCCCAGCCCGCCGCCGATATCGAGATATTCTATGCCAATGCCTTCGCCGCGCAAATCATTGATAAAGTTGAGCACTTTTTTAATGGCGCCGACGAATGGACCGCCGGAGGTGATCTGCGAACCGATATGGATATGGATCCCATTGATGGCCGCATGGGTGTATTTATTGCGGCTTTTAAAGATCTGCCGGGTGGTGCGCAGATCTATGCCGAATTTCTTCTTTAAAGAACCGGTGGTAATGTACTCATGGGTCGGGGCCGGGACATCCGGGTTGATGCGCAGGGCCACTTGCGTTTTCTTTCCCATCTTTTCGGCCACCCGGTTGATTTCCTCCAGTTCAGGCCGGGATTCGACATTAAAGAATAAAATACCGGTTTTAATTGCCAGGGAAATTTCTTCTTCGGTTTTACCAACGGAGGCAAAAACAATTTTCTGAGGGTCCGCCCCGGCCAGCAAGGCCTTTTTTAATTCCCCGCCGGAGACGATATCAACCCCGGACCCCAAATCCACCAAGCTCTTAATAATGGCCAAATTGCCATTGGCCTTCATGGCATAACAAATGATGGGGTTAAGCGGCGCGAAGGCCTTTTGGATTTTGGTGAAGTGGTCGGCGATGGTATTATAGCTGTACAGATAAAACGGCGTGCCGACGGATTTGGCCACCGCAGCCACTTTTAC
>JACQQW010000153.1 GCA_016206745.1 Candidatus Omnitrophota bacterium
ACCAGGTGGATTTTATCGTACCGGCCAGCGAATTTCCCATCAATAGAAATCAAATACGCGGAATTATAATATTTATTGTGTTCATCGGTAATGGCCCCCATTAAAATCGGCGCGCGCATGTTCCGGGCCGCGGCCTTGATCTGGCCGACTAATTCGGGGACCTCGCTGGTCACCCCGGGCAAAGACGTTTCCGGCCAGACAATTAAATCAGGCCTTATATTGTTGAATCCCCTGGTCAAGATCAGGGTCTTTTGCGCCACCCAGGGTTGCAGGCGCTCGTCCCATTTGAGGGCCTGGGGAATGTTCGGCTGTACGACCCCCACATTGACCGTCGGCCCATGGGAAAAAGTGACGACCCGCCACGCGCCATAACCTAAGACCAAGCATAAAATCAGGCCGACTAAAATTTGGGCCTTTATTATCCCCCCCTCCCCAGCCCTCCCTGCACCAGACACGGTGCAGGGGAGGGAACAAATTTTGAAACTCTCAAAAATCAGCACATTGACCAGCATCACCACAAATGAAACACCGTAGACGCCGGTCAAATCGGCAATTTGAATAAGGAAAAGATTCTTATACTGGGAGTGCCCCAGCAATACCCACCCGAACCCGGTAAACAGATGCGCGCGGCAAAATTCCAGGACCACCCATACCGAAGGGACAATAAAAAGCCGGGACAGCAACGGCAAAGGCCGTGCCCATTTAAACGCCGCGCCAAACAAAGCGAAATATAAAGACAGGTACGCGATCAGCAAAAACGCGCCCGGGTAAGTCACATAGACAAACCATCCCAGCGTCCCGGCAAAGAAAATAAAACCGCATAAATACGCCCAGCCGAACGCGGATTTATAACATTTTCCGTCGATCGCCAGGAACAAAGGAACAAAAGCGGCCCATGCCAAGGGCCACCATTCGATTTGGGGGTAGGCAATGATCAATAAAACAGCGGATAAAAATGTCCCGCTTATTGTCCGCAGCATTTTTTGTATTTTTTCCCGCTGCCGCAGGGACAGGGATCATTGCGGCCGACTTTTGCGCCGCCGCTCGCCGGCATAGCCGCAGGCGGCGCGGACAATCCAGGCAAGGGACGTTCCGGCGGGATTGGGGAAGGGCTTGGCTGTCCCGCAGGCAGGCCGGCAAATTCCTGGTGCACGGCCCTCTGGTCAATGGCGCTAAACACCGAACGCGGACGGGCCGCTTCCGGCGGTGGTTCCATCTTGAACATCAAAGATGCCACGTCCTGGTTGATGCCCGCGTACATGCCCTTAAACATGGCAAACCCTTCTTTTTTATACTCAACCAGGGGATCGCGCTGGCCCAAGGCGCGCAGGCTGATGCCGTCTTTGATATGGTCCATGGTGTGCAAATGGTCTTTCCATTTATTGTCGATGACATGCAGGAGCACCATGCGTTCCATGCGGCGTATAATAGGGGCCGTCAATTGGCTTTCTTTGACTTCATAGGCCTTCATCAGCAGGCCGATGATTTCATCTTTGACCTGCTGGGCATTGGCCTCTTTAAGATTATCTTTGACCGGATTTATGTCCAGGCTGAATTTCGCCAGCAGGTCGGCCGCCAATACTTCCATGGTGCGCTCATCCTCGGCGGTCAGGGCCAAATGCCCGCTGATCACTTCATCCGCGGCGGACGCGATGGCATCCAGGACCACGTCTTTGAGGTTTTCTCCCTCGAGGATGGAACGGCGCAGGGAATAAATCACCTCCCGCTGTTTGTTCATCACATTGTCATATTCCAGCAATTGCTTGCGGATCTCAAAATTGTAATTTTCCACCCTCTTCTGGGCGACTTCCAAAGCGCCGGAAACCATGCGCGATTCAATGGCCTGGCCCTCTTCCATGCCCAATTTTTGCATGATCATCATGATGCGGTCGGAAGCGAACAGCCGCATCAAATCATCCTGCAGGGACACATAAAACCGCGAGGCCCCGGGATCGCCCTGTCGGCCGCAGCGGCCGCGCAATTGATTGTCGATGCGCCGCGATTCATGGCGTTCGGTGCCGATGACATGCAAACCGCCGGCGGCCAATACCTGCTCCTTTTCCTTGGCCACCTGGTCTTTAAACTGGGCGATGAATATTTTGACCATCTCCTCACGCTCTTGATCAGCCGCGTTCTTACCGCGCTCAACGGCCAAAGCCCGGGCCAGGTATTCCGCGTTGCCGCCCAGCATGATATCGGTGCCGCGGCCGGCCATGTTGGTGGCAATGGTCACCGCTTTATGCCGGCCGGCCTGGGCGATGATATGCGCTTCCATCTCATGGAATTTGGCATTGAGCACCTGGTGCGGTATGCCTTTGGCACGCAACAACCCGCCGATCAATTCGGATTTTTCAATGGAAATCGTCCCCACCAGCACCGGCTGGCCTTTCTGATGGGCCTGGGCGATGTCGGCGAC
>JACQQW010000158.1 GCA_016206745.1 Candidatus Omnitrophota bacterium
ATTTCAAATACACCAATGGTTATCCCCATTCAGGATTGGGTAAACTCATAAAATTCTAATGACACAAATTTCCACGCAATTAAAATATTTTGATGAACTCAAACGCACCATGGAATGGTTGGCCACACAGCCAAAGGTGATGTTTGTCGGCCAGACCGTGGCCGGACCGGGGACATTCATGTTCCAGACCCTGCGGGACTGCCCCAAGGACCGCGTCCTGGAAATGCCCATCAATGAAAGTTTTCAGATGCAATTTACCATCGGCATGGCTTTGGCCGGATATATTCCGGTCTCTGTCTATCCACGGCAGAATTTCTTGCTTTTGGCCACCGCGGACATGGCCAACATGCTCGACAAGGTTCCGGATATCAGCGACGGGAAATGGCCGCTGAAAGTGATCATCCGCGTGGCCACCGGCCCTGACGCGCCGGTCCACCCGGGGCACCAGCACATCGGTAATTACGCGCAGGCGCTGCGTAAACTGTTCCACTGGATCGATGTGGTGGAATTAGACGGACCGGAGCAGATTTTTCCCGCTTACGCGCATGCCCTTGAGCGCACGGATGGAAAATCCACGCTGATCATCGAGCACGGCAATTATTATAATGAAGAATATTACGCCAAACGGATGAAGACGAGTGCATCGTAATTCCCGGGTTTTTATCACAGGCCATAAAGACAGCATTGAGAATTCCCTTCTGACCCATTTTACCGCGCAAGGATTTAAAAACGTTTTTTCCAATAATAAAGACAAGGTTGATGTTTTAAACCAGGCCAAAACAGAAAAATTTTTCAAAGCGGAAAAACCAGAGTATGTATTTCTGGGTTCCATCCGTTCCGGCGGGATTGCGGCCAACCAGAAATACCCGGCTGAATTTATTTATGAGAACTGCCGGTCGCAGAACAATGTCATCCACGCTGCTTATTTAAACGGCACAAAAAAGCTTTTGTACTTTGCCAGCTCCTGCGTTTATCCTAAAGATGCCCGACAGCCGATCAAAGAAGGGGCTTTATGCGCCGGGCCGCTGGAGAAGACCAGTGAAGCTTACGCGGCCGCCAAAATCGCGGGTGTTGCCATGTGCCGGGCATACCGGGCGCAATACGGGTTTAATGCCGTTGCTGTTGTGCCGGCCACTTTATACGGGCCCGGCAGTGACGATGATTTGGAAAATGCCCATGTCATGGGGGCATTGATCGCCAAGTTCTGCAGGGCCGGGGCCAATGGCGACAAACAGGCGGTGGTCTGGGGCACAGGCAAGCCCCGCCGGGAATTCTTATACGTCGATGATTTTACCGCCGCGTGCGTGTTTTTGATGGACAAATACCATGCCGGGGACTTGATCAATGCCGGCGGCGGCCATGACGTCAGTATTAAAGAATTGGCCGGCATGATTGCGGCGGCGGCCGGGTTCAAAGGCAAAATTATTTTCGACGCTTCCAGACCCGATGGGGCCATGCGCAAGCTCCTGGACAACCGGCGGATCACGCAATTAGGATGGAGGCCGAAAATAGGATTGCAAGAGGGGATCAAAAAAACAATCAATTGGTATAAGGAAAAATAGCTATGAAAATTTTAGTCACCGGCGCGGCCGGGTATGTGGGTTCGGTGTTGACTCCGGTCTTGCTTAATGCGGGGCATGAGGTGGTTGCCGTGGATAATTTTATGTACAACCAGTCCTCATTGCTCGACTGTTGTTACAATCCCAAGTTGACGGTCGCGCGCGGCGACACCCGCGACAAGAATTTGATGGCCAAGTTAATGAAGAATGCCGACGCGGTTTTTCCGCTGGCCTGCCTGACCGGCGCGCCTTTATGCGCCAAAGACCCTGAATCGGCCCGGGCCATTTTGCTCGACGCGGTCAAAATGATCTTGGGGTTGCGCGGCAAAGACCAAATTGTGATTTTTCCGACCACTAACAGCGGGTATGGGGTCGGCGAAAAGGGTAAAGAATGCACGGAAAAGACCCCTTTGCGCCCGGTTTCGCTGTATGGGAAATTGAAAGTGGACGCAGAAAATGCGATCCTGGACGCCGGCAATTCCATCACCCTGCGTTTGGCCACGGCCTTCGGGGTTTCTCCGCGCATGCGTTTGGACCTGCTGGTCAATGATTTTACCTACCGCGCGGTGGTTGACCGGTTTGTGGTGCTGTTCGAAGCTCATTTTCACCGCAACTATATCCATGTGCGCGATATTGCCAAGGCCTTCATCCACGGGCTTAATAACTTTGACAAGATGAAGGGCGGACCCTATAATGTGGGGCTTAGCGATGCGAATTTGACCAAGTTGCAGTTGTGCCAGGAAATCAAGAAACAAGTGCCGGACTTTTATTTTGTCGAGGCCGCAGTCGGCGAAGACCCGGACAAGCGCGATTATATTGTCAGCAATGCCAAGATCGAGAAAACCGGGTTTAAGCCGGACGTCAGCCTCCAGGCCGGCATCGCGGAACTGATTAAAGGCTACCAGGTCATCAAGCGCAACCAGTACGCGAACATCTGATATGTCAAAATTAGACATCCTTTTTATCCATCCCAATGCCGCCGGTAAGATTTACCAGGACCTGGCCCAGGAATATTCCGCCATTGAGCCGCCGATCTGGGCGGGCATGCTGGCCAGCCATTGCCGCGTCAAAGGTTTTTCCGCCGGCATCCTGGACGCGGAGGCCTCGCATTTAAGCGATGAACAGGCGGCCGCGCGCATCCGGGAAGCTAATCCCCGCGTGGCCTGTTTTGTAGTGTACGGCCAGCAGCCTTCCGCGAGTTCTCAAAATATGGAAGGTGCCATCGGGCTGGCGCAGACCCTTAAAGACGCGGCTGCGGAGATCAAGATTTTATTCGTCGGCGGGCATGTGGCGGCGTTGTCGCGCGAGGTATTGGAAAAGCACGCGGCCATTGATTTTGTCTGCCAGAATGAAGGGGTGTACACGATTTCCAATCTGCTCAAGACCAATCTTAAAGATAAATTAGACCAGGTGGACGGTCTTGGATGGCGCAACGGCGGCGTTGTTTTAAATAAACCATCGCCGATTGTGCCGAAGGCGGATTTACCGGTTGAATTGCCGGGCATTGCCTGGGACCTTTTGCAAATCAAGAATTACCGCACGGCATTATGGCATTCCTATCCAAACGGTTCTGCCCGCCAGCCGTTTGCCGCGCTGTACACGTCCCTGGGCTGCCCGATGAAATGCTCATTCTGCATGATCAACATCATCAACCGCCAGGAGAATGAATATTCCGACGGTTCCGCGGTGTTCCGTTATTGGGACCCGGAGCACATCATCAAGGAATTCGATTTCTTTGCCGCCCAAGGCATCACCAACATCAAGATTGCCGACGAGCTTTTTGTGCTCAATGCCAACCACTTTATGAAATTGTGCGCATTGATCATCGAGCGCGGTCATAAATTCAACATCTGGTGTTATTCGCGGGTGGACACGGTGCGCGACCAGTATTTGGACACCCTCAAGAAAGCCGGGGTCAATTGGCTGGCTTTGGGGATTGAAAGCGGTAATACCCGCGTGCGCAAAGACGTTACCAAAGGGCGTTTTGAAGACGTGGACATCCGCGGGGTGGTCAACAAGATCCGCGGCCACGGCATCAATGTGATCGGCAATTATATTTTCGGCCTGCCCGAAGACGATATGGCCAGCATGCAGATGACGTTGGACCTGGCCATGGAAATGAACACCGAAGAGGCCAATTTTTATTCGGCCATGGCATACCCGGGCAGCCCTTTATACGGCATTGCCAGGAAAGAAGGCTGGAAGCTGCCTTCGGCCTATGCCGGTTTTTCCCAGCATTCCTACCATACCCAGCCTTTACCGACGAAATATTTGGCGGCGGAGCAAGTCCTGGCGTTTCGCGATGAAGCATGGCTGAAATACCACACGAACCCGAAGTTCCTGGATTTATTAAAGACGAAATTCGGCCAGGTCGCCGTCGATGAAACTTTGAGATCGACGCGGATCAAATTGCGGCGAAAGATTTTGGAAGAACCGGCCATTGCCCGATGATCATCTCCCGCACACCATTTAGGGTCTCCTTTTTCGGCGGAGGCACTGACTATAATGGTTGGTTTGGCGCGAACAAAGGCGCGGTGCTGGCCACCACCATTGATAAATATTGTTACATCACCTGCCGTTATCTGCCGTCATTCTTTGAACACAAATCGCGCATTATTTATTCCAAAATAGAGCATGCCCAGGGCATCGATGATATTGACCATCCGTCGGTGCGCGAGGTCCTGCGGTTTTTGGGCATTAACGACGGGATTGAGATCCACCATGACGGAGACCTCCCGGCCAGGACAGGCCTGGGATCGAGCTCCGCCTTTACGGTCGGGCTTTTAAACGCGTTGTATGCTTTAAAAGGGACCATGACCACTAAAGAACGCCTCGCCAAAGAAGCGATCCATGTTGAGCAGGACATGATCAAAGAAAATGTCGGCTGCCAGGACCAGATGCTGGCCGCTTACGGCGGTTTTAATTACATCGAGTTCGGAGGCACGAACCATTTGCGGGTGCAGCCGGTGACGCTGTCCGCTGTTCAACTAAATTTATTGCAGGACCATTTGATGCTTTTTTTTACCGGTTTCTCCCGCACCGCCTCACAGATCGCCCAGCACCAGATCAAGAACATTCCCAATAAAAAAGTGGAATTAGAACGCATGTATGAAATGGTCGGGGAGGCGCTGGCTGTTTTAAACAGCAATGATGTGTTGAAATTCGGCAAATTATTGGACGAAAGCTGGAAATTAAAACGCACACTGTCGGACAAGATTTCGACCGGGCATATCGATGATTTATATGATGCCGCCATCCGGGCCGGGGCCATAGGAGGCAAATTGCTGGGCGCGGGCGGCGGCGGATTTATATTGTTTTTTGTCCAGCCGCACAATAAGCCCAAAGTGCGTGAAGCTTTAGGGGGCCTGCTTGAAGTCCCCATCAAATTCGAAAACCTGGGCAGTCAGATCATTTTTTTCCAGCCGGACACCGGCATTGTCAAATAAATGTCAGCATTAACAAACACCGATATTGTTATTTTGGCCGGCGGTTTGGGCAGGCGCCTGAGTGCCGTCACCGGCGGAAAACAAAAAGTCCTGGCCCGGATCAACGGCAAACCATTTTTGTCCCTTTTAATTGAATATATCGCCTCCCAGGGCGGCCGGCGATTTATCCTGTGCACCGGCCACGGGGCAGGGCAGGTCGAAGAACACATCGTTGGGGCCCACCCTGAGTTGGAAATCCTTTTTTCCCGTGAAGAGGAACCATTGGGTACGGGAGGAGCAATTAAAAAAGGAGCTTCTTTAGTTAATAGCGATCAATTCCTGGCCATGAACGGAGATTGTTTTTGTGTCATTGATTATAACCGGCTGATAGAATTTCACCGGGCATGTAAAGCGCAGGCGACGCTGGCCATTACCAGGGTCGAGGACGCCCGGGAATACGGTACCATTGAAATTGACACTCACAAGCATATTTCGGCTTTCAAGGAAAAACAGCCGCAGGCAGTGTCCGCTTTTATCAATACCGGCACCTATTGTTTTGACCGCAATGTATTCGGGCTGGTCGTAACCCCGGCTAAATTCTCCATTGAATACGATTTTTTTCCCCATTTAGTGGGGCACAATTTTTTCGCCTTTGAAGTGGAGAATAAATTCATCGACATCGGCACACCGGAACGATATGCCTGGGCGCAGGAACATTTAAAGACCCTGTGCCGTGGTTCAGGTCCTATTTGATACTTTTATTTGATGCCAATATGAATTCGAAATGGTTGGTGTAAATTAATAAACGCATGATGTTATGACGTTCAGTCTTTTTATGGACGAAAATCGAACTGACTTTAGGTAGAAAGTTCCAATAAAAGTAGGTTAAAGAAAATTGTGTAATTCTGCAACAGCTGTTGCAGAATTGAATTATCAAATAA
>JACQQW010000161.1 GCA_016206745.1 Candidatus Omnitrophota bacterium
CCCAGCATGGCCGCATTGCCGGAAATAAATGTGACCCGGCTGGCAAATGAACCGGTGTCAAAGGGCGTGATTTCCGTGTCCCCGGCTTTGCATTTAACGCGGCTGAAACTGACCCCCAGCTCATGGGCGGCAATTTGCGACAAAGCGGTGTTGGACCCCTGCCCGGTGTCCGCGGCGCCGGTGAATAAATAGACGGATCCGTCCTCTTCCACTTTGACAATGGCCCCGGCGCTTTCATGGGATTTATACATTTTGGATCCCATGACGTCCGCCGCGATGCCTATCCCCAAACCACGCTTTAAATGGCGTTGCTTGCCGTGTTTTTTATTCCAGTCCGCCGCGGCACAGGCCTTTTCAATGCATTCGCGCAAACCATTGGTGGTCAAGACCATTTTATTGACCGTGACCATGTTAGGCCCGGTGATGTTTTTCAAACGAAATTCAATCGGGTCCATCCCCAGATCATTGGCGATCATGTCCATGTGGGACTCAATGGCAAAACCGCTTTGCACACCGCCAAACCCGCGCATGGCGCCGCTGATGGGGTTATTGGTGTAGACCCGGTAACCGCTCATGCGAAAATGCTGGAGTTTATACACCATAAAAATGCGCATAATGGCCGCGGCCAGGACCGTCGGCCCATAACTGCAATAGGCCCCGCCGTCTGCCAAGACTTCCCCGGTCATGGCCACAATGGTGCCGTCTTTCTTGACCCCGGTCTTGATTTTGTAAATCATGCCGTGTTTGCGGCGGGTGGTGGTGAACTCTTCTTCTCGGGTCAGGACGATTTTAACGGGCAAACCGCCGGCTTTTTTGGAAAGCAGGCAGGAGGCAAAGTCCATGGGCAGCATTTCCAGTTTCCCGCCAAAACCGCCGCCGGTGGGCATTTTAATGACGCGCACATCATTCAGGTCCAATTTTAAAGTTTTGACCAGGGCTTCGCGCACTTTAAACGGCGCCTGGCTGGAGGACCATAGCGTGACTTTATTGGTGAATGTCTCCCATTGCCCTATGCACACATGCGGCTCCATGGGCGCCGGGTGGGCCACCGGGCACCAGAATTTATCTTCCCGCACATGGTCGGCTTCTTTCATCACGCGCTCAGGGTTGCCGAAATTGACCGGCAAAATCACCGCGATATTATTAAGCGCATTGTGGATTTGCGGGGCCCCGGGTTTGATGGCCTCTTCAATCTCAAAGACGCCGGGCAATATTTCGTATTTGACTTCAATCAGTTTTAAAGCCTGCCCGGCGGTCTCGTCATCGACCGCGGCGACCGCCGCGATTTCATCGCCGATATAACGCACCTTGTCCGACTCCAGGGCCATTTGGTCAACGGTGTGCGGAAAGAAATATTCATTGGAACCGAACTTGACCTGATAAGTGTCTTTGGCCGTAACAATGGACTTGACCCCGGGCAGGGCCTCGGCTTTGGAAGTATCGATGCTTAAAATCTTCGCGTGGGCATGCGGGGAGCGCAGCATTTTACCCGCCAGCATGTTTGGAAAACCAATGTCCAGCGCGTATTTAAGCTGGCCGGTGACCACCCCCCGGCCCTCAATGCGCGGCACGCTTTTACCAACGGGGTCAATGTATTGATCGACAAATTTGGATTTGGCGGTCAAGGCCATTTTATTCTCCCGCCCCGTTTGCGGAGCGCATCATTTTCCCGGCTTCCCGCACGGCTTCAAAAATCTTGGGGTATCCGCCGCAACGGCAAATATTGCCATCCAGGGCATATTCGATGTCTTCCTGGGTCGGGGCCGGGTCTTTTTGCAATAATGCCGTGGACGACATGATCAAACCCGGGATGCAAAAGCCGCATTGCACCGCCCCCTGGTCCACAAAGGCCTGCTGTACCGGGTGCAGTTGTTCTCCCTGGGCCAGGCCTTCAATGGTGGTGATGTCATTGCCTTCGCAATTGGCGGCCAGGGTGATGCAGGACAAAATGGCCCTGCCGTCGATCATCACGGTGCAGGTGCCGCATTCGCTTTCCTGGCAGGCCGTTTTGGTCCCGGTCAGGGACAAACGGTCGCGCAAGACTTCCATGAGCGTTTCATTGCCTTTTAAATCCAGGGAATGCTGTTTTTGGTTGATGGTAAGGGTGACGTTCATGGTTTAACCCTTCGCGATTTCCTCGATGGCGGATTTTAAGCTTACCCGGAACATGTGCTGTTTATATTCGCTGGACCGGGTGTCATAAATGTCTTTGGTCAAGTGGTCCAATGCGCGCGCACCCAAATCCGGCGTGGAGCGCGATGTGTTTAGAAATTTCTCCAAAGTGTAGTCGCGCTGGGCAAAGGCCGTGCCGTTATTGACGGCCACGCGGGTATTGGCCCATTGTTTACCGCTAAGGGTCGTGTGGGCGCACACCGCAAGCAAAGGCACGTCCACATGCATGGTTTTCCTGACCCGGCGATACGCCACGGTTGATTTTGGATCATGGTTGATAGTGACATGGGTGAATAGCTGTTCAGCGCGGGCCGCGTTCTTAAAAAAATCTTCGGCCGGCATGGCCGATTCTTTCCCATCAGGCGCAAGAAAGTGCATCCGGGCATCCAGGGCGATCATGACCGCCCCCATTTCGGTCCAGGTATAGCGGCAGGTCAAGTTGCCGCCCACCGTCGCCATGTTACGGATGGGGTTGGTTGAAATATTGCGGCAAACCGTGCGCAGGACAGCCAAATTGTCCGCCAGCAGAGGGTTTTCAAACAATTCCGTGATGGTGGTCATGGCCTTGATGGTCAATACCCCGCCGTTTAGGCTGGCCCCTTTGAGGTCTGTCGCCTTTGCCAAACTCAAGACATTTTTGGCGGTTTTAGTGCCTTTGGTTTTGAGCAGTTTTAAACTATTGAGCAAGAACGTCCCCCCGGCCAAGACCTTGACGTCTTCCAGTTCCTTAAAAAGCCGGGCGGCCTCAAGGGCATTTTTGGGCACATGCAATGTCAGGGGGTTAAGCAACATAATTGAGAAAATAGTATATCAAAAATTGACACCCGGCTCCAATGTTTTCCTTAAAGAAGCCCTATGACTTCCTGCGGCAGGTTTTTTAATTCCTGCGTCCCCAGGACCTTCACGGCCCAGCGCAGGATGGTCAACTTTTGCCGCAATTTTTGGTCCGGTTCCTGGATATTGCCCAGCCGTTTGCGGGACAAAAACAAGATTTTCCTTAAAGTGTTAAAAACGATGCGCGCCTCCCTGGTTCGGATACTGTTTTTAATGGTTTCCTGTAAATTGTCATACGCCAGGGCGCTGACCACGCGGTTATAATGGTCCATTTTCTGAAGGAGGGGCGGGACCATGGAAGCAAAATACTGGTAACGGTCCAGGACCACCAGCGTGTGCATGATCTCCACCTGCACAAACGCCGAACCGCTGTGGTTTAAACGTCGGATCAGCGTCTTAATGATACCGGGCTTCTCGTCCTTTAAAATTTCCTCTCCGTATTTTTGTTTGAACACGCGGATGGCCGCAGCCATTTTATAATCGCCCAGGGAATCATCGTTGATCATGGCCCAAAGGACATCTTTGCTTTCATCCGCGTATTTGTCGGTATATCCATTGATCAGGGCCCTGTCGTCAAAAATGGCATCTGGGCCAAGCTCTGCCCCTTCCACTTGCTCTTCCGTGGCGGCAAAACAAAAGGTGTGCAGTCCTAACAAAAACACGGCGATGATGCAGGGAAGGGAGAAATATGTTATAAATTTAAATGACCTCATCGGCAAAATTCCAGTGATATATCCAGGACCTGGCGGGAATGGGTCAATTCACCGACCGAAATACGGTCAACCCCGGTCGCGGCGTATTGACGGACGGTTTTCAGGTTAATGCGGCCGGAAGACTCCAGAAGGGCCATGGATTTCAATTGATTGCGCCGCTTCACGGCCCGCCGGGTTTGCGCGGGAGACATATTGTCCAAAAGGATAATGTCCGCTTTTGTTTTTAACGCTTGCTCCAACTGGCCCAGGGTGTCCACTTCCAATTCCACCGGTTTTTTGCTGGCGCGTTGAACGGCATTGATGGCCTCCTCCAAAGCCATTTGTCCCTGCATAAAGAAGCGGTGATTGTCTTTGACCATGGCCATTTGGGACAAATCAAAACGGTGGTTGATCCCACCGCCGCAGCGCACCGCGTAACGTTCCAATTCGCGCAAGGTCGGCGTGGTCTTGCGGGTGTCTAGAATCACGGTTTTATAAGGTTTGACCGCGCCGACAAAATCACTGGTCTTGGTGGCGATGGCGGACAGGTAACTTAAGAAATTAATGGCCACCCGCTCCCCCATCAATAAGGCCCTGCCGGGGCCCTGGACATGGGCAATCACCGCGGATGATTGAACGCTTTGACCATCGTGGACCAAGGCCTGAAAACGGATTTTGGGGTCCAATTGCGCAAAGGCCTGCCGGGCAAAATCCAGGCCGCAAATGACCCCCCTGGATTTAAGGACAATGCGCGCCCGGGACCTGTGCCCCTTTGGCACCAGGGCATTGGTGGTAATGTCCCCCCGGCCAATGTCCTCTTTTAAGGCCAAAGACACTATTTTCTGAATATAATCCTTATTCATGGTGAGGCAATTATAGCGTGGTGTATGAGGGTATTCAACACAATTGAAGGACAGTCTTATGAGAAAAAGGTCAGGCGATATTAGCTAAAACTTGGGTCAATTCATTGGCCTCTTTGGTCAATGTGCGTAAGCGTTCTTTTTCTTTAAGCACGACCTCTTCCGGCGCTTTGCCGGTAAAGGCCTCATTGTTCAAGCGGCCTTTGAGGCCTTCGATGGCTTTTTGTTTTTGCGCCAGTTCCGTGGTCATGCGTTTTTTCTCCGCTTCCAAATCCACAATGCCTTTTAAGAGGACAAAAATCTTGGCCGTGCCCACCAGTCCGGCCGCTGAATCCTTGACTTTGCCGGCGTTTAAATCTATGCTTAAACTTTCCAACTTGCCTAAACGTTGAATGTCCCCGGCATTGGCATTAAACACCCTGGCCTGTTCCTGGTTTTCCGGGGCAATAATGACGCCGACGGTCTGGCCCGGTTTAATGTTCCATTGGGTGCGGATGGTGCGGATCAGTGACACCGCGTCAATGATCATTTGCATCTGGGCCTGCGCCTGGCGGTCTATCAGGCCGGCATCTAATTGTGGCCATACGGCCGCGGACAGGCAATCTTCGCCTGGATGCATATGGCTGTAAATTTCTTCCGTCACAAATGGGATGAACGGGTGCATCAGTTTAATGGAATTCTTAAGTATAAAGAGCGCCGGTCTTTGGATGTGGACATCCGTAAACCTGCCCTTGATCAATTCCAAATACCAGTCGCAGAAATCGCCCCAAAAGAAATCCTGCGCCGATGTTTCCGCTTCAGAATAACGGAACGTTTCAATGGCATGGGACACTTTGTTTATGGTTTCATCCAAACGGGACACGATCCAGCGGGAAGGCAAATCCAATTGCGCGATGTCCAAACGCTCATAATCCCCCGCCGCCAAAACTCCTTCGCTGTTCATAAACACCAAGCGCGCCGCGTTCCATATTTTATTGGCGAAGTTACGGCCGATTTCGAACTTCTCTTTGGAAATAAAAATATCTTGGCCCGAATTGATGATCAAGCTAAAACGCAGGGCATCGGCCCCGTA
>JACQQW010000156.1 GCA_016206745.1 Candidatus Omnitrophota bacterium
GGGTGGCACCGGATACTAAAAAATCGCCAATAGAATTTCTTCCATTTCGGTATAAAACGGTCACGGATTTTCTGCACCTGGACCTGCACTTTTTCTTCTTTGTATGTGCCGGTCAGGCTATGGTCGTGCAGGCGGTAATAATACAGCGGCTGGTCGATCTTTTTCATGCGGAATTTCTGCCTGACCCGCAGCCAATATTCATAATCCTCAGCCAAAAAAGCTTCCGGGTTAAAATCACCGACGACTTCATAGACCTTGCGGCGGTATAAAAAGCAACCGCCGATGCAATTATCCACATCCAGATAAGAAGGGTTTTCGCTGCGGCCCAAACGTTGGATATGATTGTGCTCGTCCACCACATAATATTGGGTGTAGACAAAACCAATATGTTTGTCTCTGATCAAAGCCTCTGCCATGACCGCAAGCGCTTGGGGCGCGTAATAATTATCGTCGGAGGTCCAGGTCAAAAATTCCCCGCGGCTTAAGGCAAATCCCTGGTTCAAAGCCGCGATATGCCCCTGATTGCGTTCCAGGCGGACATACCGCAAACGCGGATCCTTGAAGGATTGGATGACCGCCGGGGTATGGTCGGTTGAGCCGTCATCCACAACGATCAATTCAATAGGAGCATAGGTTTGCTCCAGGCAACTTTGAACGGATTGCGCAAGGTAGCCGGCGCCGTTATAGGTAGGAAGAACAATGCTGACTTGTGGTTTATCGGTCATTGTCTTAAAACTCTTTTAATAAACGGGCCGCAATGCGCCGGCCGGCCTGGCCGTCCCCGTAAGGATTGGCCGCATGGCTCATCTTTTGATAGGCCTGCGGGTCCTCCATCAAGACGGAGGTTTCATCGACGATGCGCTTAGTGTCCGTGCCCACCAAACGCGTCGCCCCTGCCGCCAATGCCTCGGGCCGTTCGGTGACTTCGCGCAGGACCAAAACCGGTTTGTGCAAACTTGCCGCCTCTTCCTGTATCCCTCCGGAGTCGGTCAAAATCAAATACGAGCTCTTCATCAGGTGTACAAATAGAACATAATCCAAAGGCGCGATCAAAAAAATATTCTTATGTCCCTTAAGCAGGGCATTGGCGGTTTCCTGGACAGCCGGGTTTAAATGGACGGGATAAACAATGACCGCTTCATCAGCGTATTTGGCCGCGATCGCCTGCAGGGCTTTGCAAATGTCCTCCAGGGGCCTGCCTACATTTTCCCGGCGATGGGCCGTGACCAAAATGACTTTTTTACCGGCCAATGGGACCGCGGCCAGCGGCGTGCCGGCAAAATCCATCTCTTTCTGGGCCACATCCAGCAAGGCATCGATCACGGTATTTCCGGTCAACTCAATCCTGTCCGACGGGAACCCTTCGGCGATCAAATTATCTTTGGCTTCCTGGGTGTGGGCAAAATACAAGTCGCTCATGGTGTCGATCATCCTGCGGTTGATCTCTTCCGGAAACGGTTGGTATTTATCGCCGGTGCGCAGGCCCGCCTCAATATGACCGATGCGCACCCGTTTATAAAAAGCCGCCAGGGCGGCGGCCATGCTGGTGGTGGTGTCGCCCTGAACCAGGACAAAATCAGGACGCTCTTCCTCTAATAGATAACCCATCTGGCTTAAAATGGTGCTGGTGATGTATTCCAGGCTTTGCTTTTCCTGCATGATGTTTAAATCATAGTCCGCCGCGATCCCGAACAGCCTCAAGAACGGGTCGAGCATTTCCCGGTGCTGGGCGCTGACGCAAACCTTGCAGTCAAAATGCTGCGGGTGTTTGCGCAACTCTTTGATGACCGGGGCCATTTTTACCGCTTCCGGGCGCGTGCCGAATACAGTCAAAATCTTCATTGCACCGTTCCTATGGTAAAAAGCAAATAACCTTGGTTAAGGGAATGTATTTCTTCCATGGATAAATGACCGAAAAATTTCTTGATGTCTTCATGGGCCGACCCCCAAAATTGCAAAGCATGGGTGGCGCCGACGGAATATTCCCGGACATCGTTCAAGCCGGCCGCTTCAAATAAAGGCCGCATGGTCAATTTAGGCACTTCGCGGCCATACGCCCAGGTCCCTTCCTGTTCCATTTTATATTTACCGATCCGGTAAAAAAGAGCACCGGCATTAGGCACCAGGCTCATGACCCCTTTACGGCCGAGGCGTTTGGAATCTTTTAAGATGGCGATGATTTGATGGTCGGAAAAATGTTCCAGCACCCCGCTGCTGAACACCCAATCGACCGATGAGGAAGGCAATTGGATCCCCTTTAAAATGTCCTGGCAATAAAACTGGGCGGTCAATCCCAATTCCTGGAACAAGGCTTTGACAAAATCAATGCTCTCCTGGGAATAATCCAGGGCCTGGACCTGACGGCCGTAAAGGCTGCAAATCGCTGCAAGCTCGCCGGTGCCGCTGCCGAGTTCCAATACAACATCATCGGGCGCTGTATGGACCAGCAGGGGCTTGCACCACACCGGGAAATCATTGCCCTTGATTTTTGCCGCCAGCTCTTCTACGGTTTGCCCGGCGGTAATGGCCCCATGCCACGCCTGCTCATCCAGGATCACCAGTCCTTTTGTTCCACTCCATCCCAAGAAAAAACCTTCAGGGCAACCCTTAAGGCTGATCGATTCCACTTGAGCATCCGGGCAATATTTCTTGATCATCGAAAGGACCTGCTGATCATCAAACCATTGCTCGAAATCGGTGATGTCCATGGCCCCGGCATGTTTTAGATTCTTGTCGATGATGATCAATATGCCGTCCTTTTTCAAGACCCGGCACATTTCCATAATGGCTTTGCCGTATTCAATGGTATGCTCCAGGGCTTCAATGCATATGACCGCCTCAAAATATTCGTCGGGATAAGGCAAACAAAGCAAGCTGCCTTGTTTCTTGTGGATAAATTCCCCGGCTTCTTTCAACAGTTCATTGGAGCAGTCGAGGCCATGGATTTCCCAATCCGGAAAATGTTGATGGATCCGCTGTGAAAACCTTCCTTTGCCGCAGCCTGCGTCCAGGACCTTTCCGGTCTTAAAAGGCATCAAGCGATCGGCCACAAACTTGAACCGCGGGTCATTTTCCGGGACCTCTTTTAAGAAAATGTCCGCATGACGGTCAAAAAAACTTTTCACGCTCATATGGGCGGCATCGATAAAAAACTTGGCCGCCCAGCTTATTTCCGCCTTTGGAAAATAGTCCGCCCTGGACCCATAACTCCCGAAAAACCCTCCCGATGGATTTTGGATTGAACGCACAAATTTAAGCGCCTTATCAGCCTGTTCGTACATTCCCAATTTGTAAGCAATAATGGCCAATTGCGCCACCCCTGTGCTGCATGCCCAATTCACCCCCGCATACGCCGGGATGGAACCATCTTTACGCTGGGTAAAAAATAATTTCTCCACAAAGGGACGGACAAATTCAACCTCGCCCACATCGATAAAACCATCCAGGATATAGGCCAGAAAATGCGTTAAATACCCCTCGCTTAAAACATTGGATTGCCGTTGATAATAGGCGGCCGATCTGTGTGCCGCGTCGATATAATCAGGCCGCTGTAAAATAACTCCGGCCTCCACCAAGGCCGGCAGGACAAACACATGCACGGCTTCCGGAATATCATCATTATAAATGGCCGGCAAACGGCCGTCGCTGTGCATGGACGCGACCAAGTAATCCGCCGTCTTCTGCGCAAATGGCTTAAATTGTTCCCGGCGGCCCGCGGCCCTGGCCAAGCCGCGCAAGGCTTGCCCTGAATCAAAGATGTACTCGCGCCCATCGGGACCGGCAAAAGAACCGTTGGGCCGCTGCATAAAGACAAGAAAACCGGCATACTGGCCGGCCAAATCAAATTCGCCGGCCTCCATTAATGTAGGGACCAAGTATCCGGTGACTTCCAAATAGGGAAACTTTTGTTGGGAAGAAACAACAATGCCTTTCTCCTCGATGGTGTTGGTCTTGATCCATTCCAGCGCCTTGCGGTAGCCGGCCGTAAAACCGGTCTTTTTATTAAATCTCATGATGTTCCTTCATCGACAGTATCTTTTGATAATAGCCGGCTTCCAGTTGATCGACTTTTGTCCGCTCAAACGGTTCCACGCTTGTTCTGGCGTTCTTTTTCAAATGCGCCCTTAAGGCCGTGCCGGTGCAGGCTTTTTGGATCACATTGGCCAGGGCCTGGGGGTTTTCATGATCTTTGACCAGCAGGCCATTCTCTCCATTGGTAATAAACTCATTCATGGGGCCTATATCGGATGTGACTACCACCGCTTCACAGGCCAAGGCCTCAATAAAGACGATTCCAAACCCTTCCCAGCGGCTGGGCGTGCACATGCAATCGCACCAGGAATAATATTTGGTGAGTTCTTCATGCGCGACGCTGTCGATCAAAAAATATTGCTGGTCCACCCCTTGTTCTATGGCCAGGTCGCGATAAACCTTGTCATCACCTTTTCCAATGGCGATCACGCCATAATCCTTGCCCAAAAACTTTAACGCTTTGATCAGCGTGTCCAGGTTCTTTTGCCTGTTCAGCCGCCCCACCAAAAGGACTTTATATTTAAAAGGAAATTGCCGGTCCAAATCTTTCCACTCACCGGAAGGCACAGGCCGCATCACTTCAAAATCCACCCGATTGGGCAAGATCCAGGACCTATCCGGTTTCTTAAACTTTGTCGCCACCAATTCTTCAACGGCCTTGGCCACGCATAAAACAATGTCCGCTTTCTTAATGGAGTCATAGAGGATCGCGGGGTTAGTATCGTGCACGGAAACCACCACCGGCACGCCTTTGACTTTATGCTCACAAGCGAACCGGCAGGCCCAATTACCTCCATAAGCCCTGACCACATCAATGCCCAAGTCCTTGATCCTCTTGATCAAATCGATGTCTAAAGTATGGACCACCTTCATCCCCAATAAATCTTCCGCATTTTCTTCCAGGGGCGATAGTAAATACACTTCATCAAAAAATCGGCACGGATTATAATAATCCCTCAACCATTTCCGGGAATACCCGCACTTAAGATATTCCGCAATCGGATCACTGGGAATGACGGCCAGTCTCTTCATTCAACCTTTCCTGACCACAATGACATGATTATTTTCCCGGGTAGACATGATTTTTTCCACCCTGAATCCGCATTCGAACATCGGGGACAAATAGTTTTCCAAGGTGTAAATATCCAGTTGCTTTGAAAAACTCCGGATATGTTCGGAATGGCAGGGAGGAACGATGACCTTGTTCCATCGCAGCGTCGGCTGGTTTCGATACTGCTTTTTTAACCAGGCCCCTGCCTGGCTCTTGGCGATCCTGAATAATTGGCGCAGGGTCAGATTAACGTTGGCCTCCAAAAAGGCCCTGATGTGGTCATGGGTGTTGGGGACCGTGTGGACCATCACAGCGCCTTTTTTTAAGACCCGGTGCATTTCTTTGACCGCGGCCGAAAGATCCGGAATATGCTCCAGAACATATTCTGAAAATATCAAATCAAGGCTTTGCGCATCTACAGGCAGTTCATGTGGCCAACAATTTTTAAATTCCACATGAGGAATGGCCATTTTTTCATTAACGATGATTTTAGCGATATCGGTGGTACGCTCAAAATCCCCCAAATCACAGCCTTCATAGGTGTCCGGGATATCGACGGCAAATAATTTCCTGGCAAACGGGGACAATAAAACAGACTTGTACCCAAAATTACAACCCAGTTCCAACATAGCGCTGTAGGGATGGGCCAAATCAAAATAACCCGGCAAAAGCTGGCGCAAGACCCTGAATTCATAAGTGCGCAGGCGGAAATAATCGGGATAAGGGGTAAAAAATTGATAGTTTAGGGCAAAAAACGAAAGCAATTTATTTTCCCAATCGATAAAGGCCTCATCGGAACCAAGGCCTTTAATGCTTGCGCCAAGCTCCGAAGGGATTGAAAACTGTTGCAGGGCAGCTTTATCCATGAC